>JACRCY010000420.1 GCA_016218785.1 Deltaproteobacteria bacterium | reverse complement strand
GGAGCCCCATGACCTCGGGGACCACGCAGTGGCTCTCTGGCGTGTGGGGCAGCTCGGCCACGGACGTCTTCGCGGTGGGCGAGTGGGGGACCATCCTGCACTACAACGGGAGCGCGTGGAGCCCCATGGCCTCGGGGACCACGCGGTGGCTCTATGGCGTGTGGGGCAGCTCGGCCACGGACGTCTTCGCGGTGGGTTCTGGCGGGACCATCCTGCACTACAACGGGAGCGCGTGGAGCCCCATGACCTCGGGGACCACGCAGAATCTCTGGGGCGTGTGGGGCAGCTCGGCCACGGACGTCTTCGCGGTGGGCTCTGCGGGGACCATCCTCCAGCTCTCTGGCGCTCGGCCCACCCTCTACGGCGGCCCCTGCGCCTCGCCGGTCCCGCTGTATTGCGCCCAGATGCTCGACCCTTTCGTCGGCAGCAACGCCCTGCGCACCCCCGCGTTCGATTCCTACTCGTGCCCCGGTGCCCGCTCCACCACCGGCGCCGAGGTCTTCTACCGCCTCGACTGCCCGGTCACGGGCACCGTCACCGTGCGCCTCACGCCCGCCGAGGCCGACCTCGACCTCATCATCGTCGGCGAGGATACGGCCGATCCCGAGCGCGGCTGCGACCCCACGCACTGCATCGCCGCCTCGCAGCAGCCCGGGCTCGCCATCGAGGAGGTCACCTTCGCCTCGACCCGCGATGCGCGCTACTACGCCGTAGTCGACGGCTACGCCGGCGCGGTGTCGGGGTACACGCTCGAGATCGTGTGCGCGAAGGAGTAGCGCGCGGCGGCCGTGTCGTGAAGCGGGTGCCCGCCCAGGGTCTCCGCCGGGCCCCTCGGGTATTTGCGCCACCGTGGTTTTGGCGCCAGTATCGGAATCGACGCACCCGCTGCCACGTCAGAAGGATCGTGAGCCTCCGCTCTCACCCCGGCGCCCGACCGGCGGCCGTTGCCGCGGGGCGGGGTGTGGCCCTGGGGCTGGTCCTCCTGGTCGCGGCCACGGCCGCGGCCGACACCTTCGTCCTGCTCCCGTTCCGCAACGCGCCCGGCTACAAGGAGCTCGACCACCTCGTCGCGGGAGTGCCGGCGCTCTGGGCCGAGAAGCTCGAGGCCAGCAAGGGGATCACCGCCGCGTACGGGCCGCGCCTGCTCCCCGACGGGGCGCGGGTGCCCACCGACGACGCCGACGCCGGGCGCCAGGCCGCGGCCGTGGGCGCGCGCTGGGCCATCGTCGGCACCCTCGGGCGCAGGCCCAACTGGGACACGGAGCTGGAGGTGCGCGTGCTCGAGGTCGCGGGGGAGGTGGTGCGGGAGCAGCACCGGGGGAGCGCCAGCGGGCCCAAGGAGAAGCAGCTCGAGATTCTCGACCGCCTGCTCGGCGGCGCCGCCGCGGCCGCCGGGCTGCTCCCCGAGGGGACCGTCGCCCTCGAGCGGTTCCACCGGCCCGCCACCAAGGACCTCTACGCCCTCTACCTGTACGGCCGCGCCGTCGGCGTCTACCACGGGCTCGGGCCCGGCCAGAGGCGGGACCTGGAGAAGGTGGAGTCGGGCCTGCGCAAGGCCGTGGTCGTCGATCCCAAGTTCGTGGAGGCGCAGCGCTTCCTGGCGCTGGTCCTCGAGGAGCAGGGGGACGGCCGCGCCGCGCGCGGCGAGTACACCGCCGTCGTCGAGCGGCGCCCCACCAGCTTCTGGGCGCACCAGGCGCTGGCGCGCCTCTACCGCGCCGAAGGGCAGAAGGCGCGCGCCCTCGATGCGGCCACCAGGGCGCTCAAGCTCCGGCCCGCCGACGCGGCCACGCGCTTCCTGCGCGGCGAGGTGCTCTGGGAGCTGGGGCGGGTGGACGAGTCGTACGCCGAGCTCAAGCAGGTCGCGCGCGAGGCGCCGCGCCACGCCGGGGCGCGGCGGCTGCTGGCGCAGGTGTGCTCGTCCCGCCACGCCTTCGAGGAGCAGGCGCAGGAGCTGGAGGTGCTGCGGCAGCTGCAGCCCGACGACCTGCAGGCGCGCTTCGACCTCGGCGCCGCGTACCTGCGCCTCGAGCGGTGGGACCGCGCGGCCGGGGTCTACGACGAGCTCTGCCGCAAGAGCCCCAAGCACTTCATGGCCCACAAGCTCCTCGGCGACCTCTATCGCCGCAAGCACGACTACCTGCGCGCCGCGGTGGCGTACGAGCAGGCCATGCGCATCGATCCGAAGGACCCGCGGCCGTACTTCCTCCTGGCCCAGACGCTGGCCGAGGGGGGGAACTACGACCGCGCCGACAAGGTCCTCGGTGAGGCGCAGCAGTTCAAGCAGTACCTCGGCGAGGCCTACAACAACCTGGGCGCCATCGCCATCAAGCGCGAGGACCACGCGCGCGCCGGGGCGTATCTGCGGCGCGCGCTCATCCGGCTCCCCGACCGGCCGCGCGTCCGCTACAACTACGGCCTCGCGCTCGCCGGCACGCGCCAGCTCGACAAGGCGCTCGAGCAGTTCCGTCTCGCCATCAAGCTCGACCCGATCGAGCCCGAGTACCACGTCGCGGCGGGGGTCACGCTGCTCCGGCTCGGGCGGATCGACGAGGCCGAGCAGCTGTTCCGCCACGCGGTCGTGGTGGGGGACGGCCACGCGGGGGCGGCCCGCAACCTGGCGCTCATCGACGAGCTGCGCCGGCGGCGGGCCGAGGACGAGGTGGTCACCCCCAACATCGCGGGCCCGAGCGACGCCGGGGTCGCGCCCGACGCCGCGTCGCCGCGGGCCGGGGCCGCGCCGGCGCGGGTGGCGGCGCGCCCGACCGCCACGAGCCAGACCGCCAGCGGGCCGGCTCTCGAGCAAGAGCCCCGGGCCGTGGCGAAGAAGGCGAAGGGCAAGGCGGCGAAGGGCAAGGCGGCCAAGGGCAAGCCCGCGGCCAAGGGGACGGTGTCGGGGCGTCGCCACCCGGCGCCGAAGCGGCCAACGCCGCCGCCGTAGGGCGCGAGGGTGGGGCGCGCACGGCGCCGGGGGCCACGGCCCGTCTCGCCCAGGCGCCCTTTGTGCGCGCCGCGGGCGTTCCCTCGTGGTATACAGAAGGAGTGGTGTCGGTGGTGCATCAGCTTGGGCCCGAGCTCGTCCGCCCGCTGCGGCGGGACGAGTACGATCGTCTGGTCGCTCTCGGCTGCTTCGCGGACGAGCGGCTCGAGCTCATCCGCGGCCTGCTGGTGGCCATGAGCCCGCAGGGGGCGCTCCACGCCGAGGTCATTCGCCGCCTCAACCGGATCCTGTCCCGGGCGCTGGGAGACCGCGGGCTCGTGCAGATCCAGAGCCCGCTCGCGCTTGGCGACGACTCGGAGCCGGAGCCGGACGTGGCCGTCGTTCCGCCCGGCGACTACGTCGACCGGCACCCCACGCGTGCCCTCCTGGTGATCGAGGTGGCCGACAGCTCGCTGCGCAAGGACCGCGACGTCAAGGCGGATCTGTACGCCGCGGCCGCGATCCCGGACTACTGGCTCATCGACCTCGAGGAGCGGGCGGTCGAGGTCTTCCGCGACCCGGTCGCGGGGCGCTACTCCACGGTCACCCGCCACGGTCGCACCGAGGCGCTTCGCCCCACTGCGTTCGCGGACCTCGAGGTGGCGCTCGCCGAGGTGCTGCCGGCACGGCGCTGACCGGCCGGGTGATCGCCGGACGCGTCAGAGCCGGTAGCCGGTCAGCCGCACCGCCGAGACGTCGAGCTCGAAGCGCGCGGCTCCCGGCGGCGGCCCCAGGTGCTGCGCGGCCCGATCGGTGACCTGGATCGCGCCCGCCACGCCCGCGTCGACGCTGAGCTTGGAGGCGATGTTGACGGCGCCCCCGGCGATCTGCCGCACTCCCGGCGGCTCGTCGAACGCGAGCACCGGCCCGAGGTCCAGGCCGATGCGCACGGCCAGGCCCCGCTCCGCGAAGCGCTCCCGGGTCTCCAGCGCCGTGGCCAGGGCTTCTCGCGGATCGGCGAAGGCGACGATCACGTAGCCCTGGCCGCTGCCGTAGACGCTGTCGGCCAGGCCCATCCGGCCCTTGACGATCGAGTCGACGAGGCCGGCGTGGAGGAGGCGGTCGAGGAGCCGCGGCAGCGCCGGCCCGGCGGGTGAGCCCGGACGTGTCGGTGGCCACGACCTGGCCGTCGAGGCGGTACGGGGCGAGCAGGGCCTCGGCCGTCGCCACGTCCTGCGCGCCGGCGGCCCAGCCCTGCAGGAGCGCGACGGGCACGCCGCCGGCGATGTCCTGGGTCAGGTCGGCCAGCGCCGCGCGCACGTTGGTCGTAGACATGCCCGGTTCCCCTCTGCGCAGACCCCCAACCCCTAGACCCTACCCCCTCGTCGCCGGGCCATCAAGCGTGTCGGTTCGACGTTCGGCGTTGAACGTTCAACGTTGAGCGTCGAAACCCCCGCCAGCTACTTCGGGCACTTCAGCTGGATCGTCCACCCCTCGTGGAGGTACCCCTTGCGCAGCGTCCCGTGCTGCCCGCACGTCTGCGCGCTCCCCTCGTGGAGGAGACACAGCTGGTGCGGCCCCGAGCGCGTGCGGAAGCCGCGCCGCGTGTGGGCGTCGACCACGCCCACGGCGTGGCCGTCGAGCACGACCCGCGCGGGCGCGGCGCAGCTCGTGTTGTCCACGTGGAAGGTGATCATCGTGGCGGGCCGGGGCGGGGGCTCGGCCGGGGCCTTCTTCGGCAGGGGGCGCGGCAGGGTGGTCGCCGGTGCGGGCGCCGTGGTGCTGGGCCGGGTGGCCGTCCGGTCGGCCTTGGCGGCGGCCGCCAGCAGCGCGTCGGGATCGCACCCCGCGTGCTTGAGCTCCGGGATGAGCTGCTCGTAGTAGGCGTACTTCATCTCGCGGTAGTCGTTGCGCAGGCCGCGGTAGGTCTCCCGCACCCGCTTGACCTTGGCGCGGTAGTCGGGGGTGAGGCCGACGGTCTCGCCCATCTCGTCGAGGCGGGTGAGCAGGTCGTAGACCCGGGAGAGGTCGCGCCCCTGCGTGAGGTAGCGCTGGCCGAGCGCCTGCGCGCGCGCGAAGGGGGCCGCCAGCTCCGGGCAGCGCTTCGCCCCCTTGGGCACCGGCCGGCGGCCGACCTCGCCCAGCGCCTGCTGCACGGCCCGCGAGAAGTCGGCGCGGAGGCCGTCCATGCGCTCGTGCACGGCCCCCAGCTGGTCCACCCAGCGGCGCACGCCCTCGGTGTCGGGGAAGACCTCCTCGAACATGGGCTCGCCGTAGGAGGTGAAGCCGCGCGGCGCGGCCTTGCGGTCGGCCCGCGCCGGTCCGCCGCCCGCGAGGATCGCGAGGATCGCGAGGGCGGCGAGCAGGGCGAGCCTGGGGACGGCGCGGCGCACGGGGGGCTTCTCCTCTCTATTATCCCTCGGGCCGAGGGGTGCGCCAAGAAAGGGGGGGGACGGCAGGAGCCGCGTGGGCCCGCGCGCAGTGGCCGCGGCTACCCGCGCAAGCGCGCGAGCAGGAGGGGGAGCGCGTCCGCGAGCGAGTCGCGCACCGCGTCCCACGGGGGCCCGGCCGCGGCACCCGCGGCCACGGCCCGCGCCTCCTCCGCGGCGCCGTAGCCGGTGCGCACCAGCACGGTGGTGCAGCCGACGGCCCGGCCCGCCTCGAGATCGATGAGCTTGTCGCCCACGAGCACCGAGCGCCGCAGGTCGAGGCCCAGGTCGCGCGCGGCCTCGAGGAGCATGCCGGGGCGGGGCTTGCGGCACGCGCACGCCACCCGGTACGGGCCGAGGCCCAGCTCCGGGTGGTGCGGGCAGTGGTAGTCGGCGTCGACGCGCGCTCCCGCCGTCGCCAGCAGCTCGCCCAGCCGGTCCTGGACCGCGCGGTAGGCCTCCTCGCCGTAGAGGCCCCGGCCGATGCCCGCCTGGTTCGACACGACGACGACCGGCACCCCGAGCTGGTTGACGGCGGCCACGGCGGCGGCGGCGCCGGGGATGATCACGAGCGCCGCGGGCTCGTGCAGGTACTCCACCTCGACGTTGAGGACGCCGTCCCGGTCGAGGAGGAGCGCCGGTCGGAGGGCCCCGCTCACGCGGCCGGCCCCGCCCCGCCGAACAGGCTCCGCTCCACCCACTCGCACAGCACGTGACCGATGAGGATGTGGGCCTCCTGCACCCGGGGCGTCGACCGGGAGGGGACGGCGATGAGCACGTCGGCGTGGCGGGCGAGCGGGGCGCCGTTCTGGCCCGTCAGCGCGACGAGCCGGAACGGGATCTCGCGCTTGACCTCGGCGGCGTTCAGCACGCTGCGCGAGGTGCCGCTCGTGGTGATGGCCACGGCCACGTCTTCCGGGCGCGCGTGGGCCCGCAGCAGGCGCGCGAACAGCTCCTCGTAGTCGGAGTCGTTGGAGATGGCCGTGACCGTCGAGGTGTTGGCGTGCAGCGCCAGGGCGGGCAGGGGGCGCCGGTCGAAGACGAAGCGGTGCTCGAGCTCGGCGGCGAGGTGCTGCGCGTCGGCGGCGCTGCCGCCGTTGCCGAAGAAGATGGCCTTGCCGCCGCGCCGGTACGCGTCGGTGAGCAGGTCGGCGGCGCGCACGATGTCGGGGATCAGCGCCGGCAGCGACTGCTTGACGGCGATGCTCGCGGCGATCGCCTCGGCGACGAAGGCGGCGGCGTCGGGGGCGCCGCCCGCAGGCTCGGTCATGAGGTCACCTCGCTGCGCACGGTATGCCACGTAGGGGGGAGGTTCAAGGTTCAACGTTCGACCTTCAACCCTCGACGGCATCCTTGATTAGACCGGCGGACCTCCGGGACACGCGGCTTCTCGAAGGCCTGGCGCCCTGACGCCCTCAGCCCGGCGAGGCCCGTCGCCCTGACGGTCGCAACCTCCGCTTGCCTCCCGCCTGACTCCCGGTATGATGACCTGGTTGGATGGAGGGTTTCTCGTGACCTCAGCCTTCTGGAAGCTCCGGCGGTTCGGCGCCCGTGCGCTGCGGGTCGTCGAGCGGCACAAGACCGAGTCGACCGCCATTGCCGCCCACGAGGCGCGGCTCGCGCAGCTGTCCAAGCCGTTCGCGGCGGCCTACGACGAGGTGGTGCGCCTGCGGTCGGCCACGGCCGACGCGGTGCGCTCCCTGCACGCGACCGTGCGCGCGTGGCTGCCGCTCGCGCAGCGCGACGTCGCGGCCCTGGTCTCGGCCGAGTACGGCGGGCGACCCGAGGTCGCCGACGACGTGATCGCCGACGCGCGCGACCTGCTGGAGCAGGTGAAGGGCCCGGCGGGAGGCGCCCTCCCGTATGGCGCGGCCTGCGCGGCCGAGTTGGAGCGCGGCATCGAGGCCGCCGCCAAGGCCAGCCGCGACGCCGAGGCCGCGGACGCGCGCTACGGGGGCCTGCTGCGGCAGCTCCGGCAGGTGGCCGCCGAGCTCGACGCCGAGGTGCAGGCCGTCCGCGCCACGCTCTCGGCGCGTCTCGGCCGGCGCGACAAGGATCTGCAGAAGATGCGGCCCCACGCCGTGAACGAGCCCGACGAGGACGACGACGCGGGCGCGCCGGCGCCCTCCCCGGGGGTCGGGCCCGCCGCGGCCGGCGTCAACAGCCCGGTCCGGTAACCGCGCGGCGCTACCCCTCGAACGGGTGGCCGTCGCGGCCGAAGTCGGGGCGGTAGCACGACTCGGCCTCCAGCTCCTGCACGAAGCCGTGCTCGAGCCCGGCCTCGTCGAGCCACTCCAGCACCCGCTCGTACTCGCGCGGCCGGAGCGGGCGGCAGAGGAGCGGTACCCGCGGCGCGCGGTGCGCCGGGTAGTACTGCGCCATGACGCTCACGTGGGTGGCGGGCCCCAGCTCGGCGGCGATGAGGCGCAAGGCGGTGCGGGTCGCGCTGAGGTCCGACGGCAGCACCAGGTGGCGCACCAGCAGGCCGCGCCGGGCCACGCCGTCGTCGCCCAGGGCCAGGTCCCCCACCTGGCGCTTCATCTCGCGCAGCGCGGGCAGCGCGTGGGTGAGGTAGCCGGTGACCCCCGAGTAGCGCGCGGCGAGCGCGTCGTCGCCGTACTTGAGGTCGGGCAGGTAGACGTCGACCACGCCGTCGAGGAGCCGCAGCGCCTCGCCCCCCTCGTATCCGTTGCTGTTGTAGACCAGCGGCAGCGCGAGCCCGCGGGCCGCGGCCGAGCCCAGGGCCTCGACCGCCTGCGGCACCACGTGCGAGGGGGAGACCAGCTCGATGCTGTGCACCCCTTGGGCCTGCAGGTCCAGCATCGCCTCGGCCACGCCGGCCGAGTGCGCGCGCGGCCAGCGCCGCTCCCGGCACGGCTGGCGGATCTCGTGGTTCTGACAGAAGACGCCGCGCAGGTTGCAGCCCGCGAAGAAGAGGGTGCCGGCGCCGCGGGTGCCCGAGATGACCGGCTCCTCGCCGCGGTGGGCGCACGACGAGGCGAGCCGCACCTGCCGCCCGGTGCCGCAGCGCCCGCCGGCGTCGTCGGCGAGGCGGTCGACGCCGCAGGCGCGGGGGCAGACGCGGCAGGCCCCCAGCAGCGCGCGGAGCGCCCGCACCCGCTCGTCGAGCTCGCCCGAGGCGGCGAGCTCGAGGTAGCGTGGGCGCGGGTCGGGGCTCACGGCCCGAGAGAATAGCACGCGGGTGTGGTTGCGCCGGCGACGGGACGCCCGTACCCTTGGCGCGTGGACCTCCCGTACCTCGTCTACACCACGCCCCGCACGCTCCCGCCCGCGGCGAGCGTGCCGGGCCGCGTCGTGGTCCTCGACCTCGCCTTCGCGGCCGCCGGCATGGGCACCCCCTTCGAGGAGGTCACGCTCCCCTTCATCGAGGCCTTGGGCGACCGGCTGGCCGCCTGGGTCGATCACCACGATCACGAGCTGCAGGCGCGCTACGCCGCCGACCCGCGCTTCCACCTCGCCACCAAGGCGGACCACGGCGCCTGTCCGGAGATGGTCACCCCGGCCCTGGTGGCGGAGGCGGGTCCGATCGACACCATCGTCACCCACCTCGACCTCGACGGCCTCTACGCGGCGGCGAAGTGGATCCTGGGCGGGCACGAGCCCTACCCCGGCGCCGACGCCGACGCGCGCGCCGTGGACACGCGCGAGTCGCAGCCCGGGCCCGTCGGCGCCCTCCTCGACCAGGCGGTGCGCGCGCGCTTCCGCGACACACCGCTCAAGAACCGCATCGTCCGCTACCTCGTCGGGGGCCTCCGTGACGCCGAGCACCGCGCCGTCATCGAGGAGGCGGCCGCCGAGTTCGCGCGCGTGCGCGGCGAGACCGAGCGGCTGGCCTCGCGCTACGAGCGCCGCGGTCGGGTCGCCTACGTCGACGCGCGCCACGCCAAGGGGCCGTTCGACAAGACCGACCTCCTGCTCCACGGCCAGACCCTCGCCGCGGTGGCCATGGTGCGCCACAGCGGCATGATCACCGTGGCCGCGGCCTTCGGCTCGGGGCTCGACTTCATCCGCCTCTTCGGCCTCGAGGGGGGCATGCCCACCCGCGTGTCGCTGCCGGAGAGCCGCCTCGACGAGGCGCTCGCGAAGATCAACGGCGCGTAGCGAGGCCGGACACGGTAGAATGGGCGCCGCCATGCGCCATCGGCCGGCCGCGAGGAGGCTCGTGGGGACGCTCCTGCTGGCGCTCGCGGCCGGGTGCGCCGACCGCCCCCCCGGCATCCGCGTCGTCGGGCTCGAGAGCGCGCCGTGCGAGTCCGGCGGGGCCGTCCTCTTCGGTACGGTGCCGGTGCGCGTGGTGGCCGACGGCGACGGGACCTTCTCGGTGGTGCGGCTGTCGGCCAACGAGGGCCCGCCGCAGGAGACGACCACCGCGCCCTTCGTGATCGACCTCGACACGACGGCCCTGCCCGATGGCACCGCGCGCCTCGTCGTGGAGGGCGTGAGCGGCGACGGCACCGTGTCCACGACGCTCGAGGTCTGCGTGGACAACGTGCCGCCCGCGGTCACGCTGCTCCAGCCCGCCGCGGACACGACTTCCTACGTCGAGGACGCCGAGCTGCCGATCCGCGTCCACGTGACCGACACCGTGGGCGTCGTGGTCGTGAGCGCACGCCTCGACTCGGACCTCCTCCACCAGGAGGTCGAGTGCACGCCGCCGGCCGGGCCGGACGCGGTCTGCAGCCTGAGCCCGGTGGCGCTCGGCCTCGCCCTCGCGCCCGCGGCCACGGTGCGGCCCACGATCACGGTCCTCGCCCGCGACCTGGCCGGACACGAGACCACCGTGCAGCGCACCGTGACCTTCGCCACGCGGCTGCTGTGGGACTTCGACCCGCAGGCCTCGGCCGTGAGCTGGAGCGTCACGCCCCTGGGCGACGGGACCGTCGCCGTCGGCACCGACTCCGGCCGGGTCATCGTGGTGAGCGGCGCCGGCGCCGAAGTGCGGCGGTGGACCACGCCGGGCGCGGATCCCGTCACCACGCCGCTCACCCTCGCGGGCGGCCGGCTCTACTTCGGGACCGACCGGAACCTCCTCTGCCTGTCGGCCGCCACCCTGACCCCGTGCTGGGCCACTCCCCCCGCGGGCGTGTTCCTGGCCTCGCAGCCGGTCTTCAGCGCGGCGGCCAACGCGATCCTCGTGGGACGCTACGGCGAGGCCGCCACCCCGGCGACGCTCTCGGCCTACAACCCGGGGACGGGGGCCCTGCTCGGGACCTTCGCCATCACGACCGCCGCGAACGAGGGCGCCACGGCCCCGCCGGCGTTGTCGGCCGACGGCCGCACCGCCTACATCGGCTCGACCGAGAGCCAGCTCCTCGCCGTCAACGTGTCCGCGCCCGCCGCCATGGCGCGCCTCTGGTCCTACGACGCGACCGCCAAGATCGACACCCTGCCCCTGGTCCTCGCCGACCGGGTCTACGTGGCGGGCTTCGACGGCTACCTGCACGCCGTGGTCGCGGCCGCCGGGACCCGGGCCACCGGCTTCTCCTTCATGCGCGAGTACCCCTTCACCGCGAGCGTCGTGGCCGCGGCCGACGGCAACACGCTGTACGCCGCCAACCTCGACGAGTTCCTCTACGCCCTGGATCTCACCGGTGCCGAGCTGGGGAGCTACCGCATCGGGCGCACGCTCTACACCTCGCCGGCGGTGGGGCCCGGCGGGCTGGTCTACGCCGCCTGCACCGTGGGCGCGGGCCCCGCGTACGGGCCGGGGCGCCTCCACGCGCTCGCGCCGCGCCTCGATCGGCTGCACTGGGCCTTCGAGCCCGCGGGGAGCGTGGAGTTCCGGGCGTCGCCCGTGGTCATGGACGTCGGCGGCCGCTCCATCGTGGTCATCGGCAACACCAACGGACACGTCTATGGCCTGGACGCGACCCCGCCTGCCGGTTAACACGAGGGGGACTCTGCCGACCGGCGACGCCCCGCCGGCGGAGCCGGCGGGGACCCTACTCCCCCGCGGCGCGACTCCGCGCCGGCTCGCCCTTCGGGCTCCGCGTAGCGCCCTCGCGCTCCTCGCCGTCGCCGGCCTGGCGGGCGGCGCGCCGGGCGCCCGGGCCGGCGAGCGCCCGACCGTGGCGGTCGTGGTCCTGCCGGGAGCCCGCGGGGACCTCGCCGTGGCGCGCGAGGTCCGGCGCCAGCTGCTGCGGGCCTTCGTCGACGACCCGCTCGTGGAGGTCAGCGATCCCCTGGCGCAGGCGGGCGTGGCCGAGGAGGCCGCCGACGGGGCGGCGCACGAGCAGCTCCTCGAGCGCGGCAAGCAGCGGCTGGCGGCGCGCCGCTACCACGCCGCGGTCGGCGACCTGGAGAAGGCCGTGGCGCAGATCCGCCAGAGCCTCTACGCCGTGCCCAAGGCCGCGCTCGCCGAGGCCCTGCTGCACCTCGCCGCGGCGAAGGCCGGCGCCGGGCGCAAGGCCGCGGCCCTGGCCGTGCTCAAGGACCTCCTCGCGTGGCGGCCGCAGGTCTCCCTCACCCTGGCCGACCCGCCCGAGGGGTGGGACGAGGTCCAGGCGCAGGCGCGCGAGTGGCTGACCTCGGCCGGGGTCGGCTCCCTGATGATCACGTCGGTGCCGCCGCGCGCCGAGGCCTTCGTCGATGGGCGGCGCCTCGGTCCCACGCCCGTGCTGGCCGCCAACCTGGTGGCCGGCACCCACTTCGCGTCGGTGCGCATGGAGGGGCACCAGCGGGTCGTGGTCCCGGTGGAGGTGCAGGCCGGCCAGGAGCGCACGGTCTCGGTCACGCTGCGGCCGCTCCCCGAGCACGCGGCGGTGGCCGCCCTCATCGGCCGCCTGCAGGGGTCGGCGGGTGGGCCGCGGCTGGCCGAGGCGGAGGCGCTCCGCCGGCACACCGGGGCGGCGCGGCTCCTGCTGGTGGTCGCCGCGGGCGAGGCGCCCAAGGTCGAGATCAAGGCCTGGCTGTACGACCTGGCGGCGAACCGCCTCCTCTCCCAGGCGGTCGTGCGCACGGGCTTCCCGCCGCGCGCGGACGAGGTGCGGCCGCTGGCGCTGTGGGGACCCGCCCCACCACCCGATCGGCCGCGCGCGGGGCCGCGGCCCTGGTACCGGCGCTGGTGGGTCTGGACCCTCGCCGGCGCCGCCGTCGCCGCCGCGGTGGCGCTCCCCGTGGGGCTCACGCAGCGGCACGACGCCACCGGGGAGCGCTTCCGCGTGCAGTGGTAGGTGCGACATGAGCAAGATGAGACATGCGTCCACGGACATCGTCGACGACGGCCGGCTGAAGGTGCCGGTCCGGCAGTTCAGCCTCCGCGTCATGGCGGGGCCCGACGGAGGGGCCACGCACACCTCGGCGGGCGAGCGCGTGGCCATCGGCACCGAGCGCGGCGCCGACCTGGTCCTCACCGATCCGGCGGTCTCGCGGTTCCACTGCGAGATCGTGGTGGCCGAGGAGCAGGCCCTGGTCCAGGACCTGGGGAGCCGCAACGGCACCTTCGTGGAGGGGGTCTCGGTCCTCTCGGCCCACCTGCATGACGGCGCGACGCTCGGGCTCGGCCGCAGCCGCGTGCGCTTCGAGCTCTGCCCCGAGCACGTCGGCATCCTGCTCTCCGACGAGGAGCGGGTCGGCTCCATGATCGGTCGCTCGGCGGCCATGCGCGCGTCGTTCGCGCTGCTGGAGCGCGCCGCGCGGACCGAGGCGACCGTGCTCCTGCAGGGCGAGACCGGCACCGGCAAGGACCTGGCGGCCGAGTCGATCCACATGCTGGGCGACCGGCGCAACGGGCCCCTGGTCGTCGTCGACTGCGGGGCCATCCCCCCCGGGCTCCTCGAGAGCGAGCTGTTCGGCCACGAGCGCGGCGCCTTCACCGGGGCCACCGCGGCCCGCGTCGGCGCGCTCGAGACGGCCCATGGCTGGACCCTGTTCCTCGACGAGATCGGCGAGCTGGCCCCCGACCTCCAGCCCAAGCTGCTCCGCGCCCTCGATACCCACACCAGCCAGCGCGTGGGCAGCAACCTGCGCGTCGAGGCCGACTTCCGGCTCGTCGCGGCGACCAACCGCGACCTGCGCGTCGAGGTCAACGCCGGGCGCTTCCGCTCCGATCTCTACTACCGCCTCGCCGTGCTGGTGGTCCGTCTCCCGCCGCTGCGCGAGCGGACCGACGACCTCCCGCGGCTGGTGGAGCAGTTCGTGGCCGCCGCCGGCGGCTCCCCGGCGCAGGCGGCCGCGTTCCTGGGCGACGCCTCGCACCTCGAGGCGCTCCTGCGCCACCGGTGGCCGGGAAACGTGCGCGAGCTGCGCAACTACGTGCAGCAGTGCCTGGTCCTCGGCGACGTCGCGCGGCCGACGCTGGAGGCGCCCGACGACCTGGCGGCGCCGATCGACCCGACCATGCCGCTGCGCGAGGCGCGCGACCGGTGGCTCCAGGCCTTCGAGCGGCGCTACCTGCTCGAGGTGCTGCGGCGGAACGGCAACAACGTGACCGCGGCGGCGCGCGCCGCGGGCGTGAATCGGGTCTACTTCCACAAGCTCCTCTCCCGCTGCGGCATCCCGCGCTGACCTCCGCGCGTCCCCGACACGGGTCGACATCTCGGACTTCCGCGTACATTCCGCGCGCTTGCGCGGTGGACGGATCTTGCGCAAACCGCCCCGGATGAGGCCGGGACGAGTCCCATCGCGTAGCCGCGCAGGCTACACGATCACCTCGACGGCGCCGGGCGAGGGGCGCAAGCGGGTGGAACCACTGGACGGGCCTCCCGGCACGTGGGTTGCTTCTGCTCGAGCAGGATGCGAACCGACAAAGGAGAGCGAGCGATGAGGAACGCAGCGGTTCTCTTCGGTGTAGCGCTCCTGGCTCAGGCCTGCAGTGGGGAGATCGTCTCCACGTCCGGCACCGGCAGCGACATCGGGTCCTCGCAGCACTCGCTGGAGGCCGACGTCGCGGCGCACGACACCATCATCGCGACGCGGCCCCAGGCCACGACGCTGATGGTCGAGCGGATCAACCTGACCCTGGCCAAGAACAACATCGTGGGGACCGTGGTGCGGGACGTCGAGGGGCGCGTGCTCCAGAGCCTCACCGACGGGGCGCCCGACACGAGCTGCCCGTACCTGACCAAGACGAACCAGGCGCCCACCACGAGCTGCCGGTTCCTCGTGGACCAGGCCATGCAGGACGCGGTGGTGGCGAGCGCCACCCTCCGCGGGAGCATCGAGCAGCAGGTGGTGACGACCTACCAGGCGCAGCTCAACGCCACCGAGGTCGACTACGTGCGGGGCTGGGTGGGCGAGGCGCTCAAGTCGGGGCTCGACGTGGGCGCGGTCCACGCCGCCAACATCCTCCGGGAGCAGCAGGCCTGCGACCAGGCGCCCACGCCGACCGAGAGCGCCTACCTGCTGGGTGAGCGGCAGGGGAAGGCCCTGCTCGAGAGCACCGAGGCCTCGGTGCTGCCGACCGTGCCACGCACCATCTGCAACACCGACGTCGTGGCGGCCACGATCCTCGCGGCGGCCACCGACGAGGTGCCGGATTTCGTCGCCAGCAACCCGGTGTGCGCCGGCTTCGCCGCCAACCAGCTCGCCGAGCAGGTCGACCTCGGGCAGGCCGAGCAGAACCGCCGCTCGGGCCTCGACGAGGGCCTGCGCGCCGCCTACGAGTCGTTGCGCGTGCGCCTGGTCAGCACCTGGGTGTGCGAGGTGCCCTCGCCGCCCTCGGGCGACCCGCTCGTCGTCGACCTCGCCGGAAAGGGCCTGCGGTTCTCGGCCGCCCGCGCGACCTTCGACCTGGCGGCCACGGGCGAGCCGGCCCTCGTGCCGGTGCCGGCGGCCGGGCTCGCGCTCCTCGCCATCGATCTCGACGGCAACGACCGCATCGACTCGGGCCGCGAGCTGCTCAGCAACGCCAGCGCCTGCGGTCGCGGCCGCTGCCTCGACGGGATCCAGGCCCTCCGCGAGCTGGACGACAACGCCGACGGCCTGGTCGACCAGCGCGACTCCGCGTTCGCGGCGCTGCGCCTCTGGTTCCCGGCGGCGCACGGCGGGGGCGAGGTGGTCTCGCTCGCCGCGGCCGGCATCGAGTCGCTCGGCGTGACCGCGCTCCCGGCCGGCTACGCCGACGCCGACGGCAACGTCGCGCTGCGCGCGGTGAGCTTCGCCCGCGCCGACGGCAGCAGCGGCACGGTCTACGACGTCTGGTTCGGCCTGGGCTTCGAGCGGTCGCCCGCGGACCCGCGCTCCAGCGGCGTCGTCTCCACGCTGGGTCGTTAGCCCCTCCGCACTCGCACCCGCCCCCGCACTTGCAGCATCGCCTCTGATGGCCAGCGGCAACATGCAGCGCCGGTTCATCCATCCACCACCTGCGGAGATGATACCACCGGGGGCGGCCCGGACGATCCTGGTCGCCCTCGCCGGCGGGGCCGCTGGCCGGGTTGCTGCGGAGGGCCTGGCGCATCGATGCCTTGCGCCTCTTGCGTAGTACGAGGGGGACA
The DNA here is from genome assembly GCA_016218785.1 of Deltaproteobacteria bacterium. Classification (GTDB taxonomy): domain Bacteria; phylum Myxococcota_A; class Polyangia; order JACRCY01; family JACRCY01; genus JACRCY01. Next base: position 10,543 of record JACRCY010000420.1, on the reverse strand, counting down.
CCCGCTCGGCGCCCGTGGAGCCAATCGAGGCGTTGACATGCGCGACAAGGGCGTGAGAGCCTTGAAGGTGCGTTTGGTCCGGGCTTGCCGGACCCGAAGACGCTGAAGGTCTCCGCGTCGACGAAGAACAACATGGTGCCGCCGGCGTGGATCACCGCCACCTTCGCGAACTCGCGCGGCGGGGGCGCCGCGGCGTCCTTGACCGCGGCGATGCGGGCGCCAGCGATGTACACCACCCCGCGCTCGAGGACGGTCGCGTGCTCGTCCATGATGACCACGCGGCCGGCGAGGGCGAAGCGTCGGACGGGTCTCCCCGGCCCGTCGCCTCGGGCCGCCTCGCGCGCGCACCGTCGCCGGGCGCCATGGCGCCTGGCGCCTCGCCCACCGGCGGCTTCCGTGCCCCCCCCGCCGGCGGCGGCCCGACCGCGGGCCCTCGCTCCTTGTGGCGCGACCGGCGCGCCAACGCGCTTGAGCCTCCGTCGGCACCGCCCGCCCGTCCGGTGCGGCGCGTTTGCATGCCGGAGGCGAAGCGGACGCCGACGTCACGCAGGCGCTTTGAGGGCCTGGCGGACAGCGTCGAGGAAGTGTCTCAGCGACGGCTCGTTCTTGCCCGCGCGATAGAGATCCATGGCATCCACGATCTCCGACGCGAACTCGGCGCCCCCGAGGGTGACGGTGTGGCCCGCCACCCGTAGTGCCTCACCAAGGCGCCGCTTGTAGAGATCTCGCTCGCACTTCCGCCGTCCTCGTGTCGCGCGAGCGCCCAGCGCCGTCTTGAGGCCCTCTGGGTCGGCGAGGTACCAGCGCTCGACGTGGGGGTCTGGGCAGGCGATCGCACGACTTGGGAAACGAGCCGCGTCGATCGCATCGTCGACCTCGTGTCGGGCCTGGTTCCAGCCGCTGCAGTTGGCGTCAATCCCGACGACGAGAACGTCCGCCTTCGTCTCCAATCGCTGGAAGGCCCGCAACTCGCTGATGACCCGGCCATGCCCGCCCCGCCCGGAAGCGGTGTGAATGGTCACCGTCCGGCTCGCCTCGGTTGCCAAGCGTCGCACCAGCGCGTCCAGGAACCGCTCGTGCGCCACATCTTCGCAGAAGATCGCAACGTAGAGGGGATCACCCATCGAGCAGCCCCCGGACCATGGCCGCCTCGAGAATCGTCTCATCAGACGGATCCGCAAGCGCTTGGCGCAACTCCGCGTCCTGAAACAGCGGCCCGGTCAGTTCGAAGCGCTTGAGGCGCGAAGCTCCCCGTTCGCGGAGGACGTTGTACATCCGGATCGGAGCCTTCTCGGTGCGTGACAGGCGCATCACTTCCGCGCAGAACACTGGCGAGTGCGTTGTCACCACGAGTTGACGTCCCCTGCGCCCCATCTCTACGAGGAGCTTCGCGATGAGCTCGATCCTGCGCGGATGCACGCCGTTCTCGGGCTCCTCAAACGCCACGACGGCCCCGCCAAAGGGATTGACTGCAATGCAGGCCAGCGCGAGGACGCGCAGCGTCCCCTCCGACACCACGCGGGCCGGGCACGCGACACCGTCCTGTACTATCGTGAGCTCGACCTCGCCACGCTGCGTATTGAGCTCGACGTTGAGATCCTCGACGGTGGGGATGATCGTCCGGAGAGTTCGCACGACCGCCTTGAACGGCTTGCCACCCTCGGTGCTCCGTAGGCGATAGAGGAACGGTGCCACGTGCTCCCCGAGGGCGCCGATGTCGAACACCTCCTGCGGCGCCTGCGCCGACCGCATGGCCACGCGCGGGTCGAGGTAGTAGGCGCGCCAAGACGACAGTTCGTTCCGGCAGCGCTCGATCGAGCGGTATCCAGGGCCGGAGAAGCGGCGATCCGCGAGTTGGGTGAACGAGCCGCGCTCGATCTTGTAGGGACGTGCAGCCTTTCCCTTGCGACGGACGTGAAGATGGTTCTCGACGCGCTCGATGCTGGGGTTCCCCTTGGGGTCGCCGCCTCTCGTCAGCGTCGCGAGGTACTCATCCTCGACCGTGAGTTCGCCGCTTCGTGGCAGCAGCGCGACGTCGGTGCGGTAGCGCAGCCCCTCGTTCGCCGCGGTGAGCGTTACCTCCAGGCCAAGCGTTGCCCTATCCTGTGTCAGCAGCCCCGGTAGCCCCTGGGGGCCGAACCGGAAGGCCTCGATCACCCGCCCCCGGATAGGGCCACCGAAAGCGTCCGCGAGCGTGCGCTCGGAGGCTAGACGGGATGTGAGCAGTAGTGCGTCGATGAAGTTGCTTTTCCCCGCGGCATTCGGGCCGAACAGGACGGTGAGCGGCTCAAGTTCGACGGCGCCGCTGTCGTCAAATGACTTGAAGTTGCGGATCTGGATGGTCCGTAGCATGGCTACTGTCTACCTCGTGTCCGCCGGCACCTGATGCTCGCACCGGGGCTGTCTGTGGCTCCCCATGCGTTCGAGCATCATACCACCGCCGCGAGCGGCCGATGCTCCGAAGGAGCCTACGAGGCGCTCATCGCGCGGGCCGTCGCCACGTGCCGGGCACTTGAGCGGGCCGGGGCCAGCTTCGAGTGGCTGTCCGGGGATGCGCACCTGCGCGACTGGGCGGATGCTCTCAGTGCGTTTCGCGCGCTGGCGGCGATCTGACGACAGGGCTTCGTACACTCTCCCCAGCGCCAGGAAGAACACGGCCCGCGTTCGGGCCGCCTCGGATGGGAGGTTGCACATGGCCTTCGACGCACTCGACACCGCAGTCCGGCTCGTGGCCGCGCTCCGCGAGCCGCTCGGTCGGGTCCAGCAGCACGACCGCGACCTGGCCTCGCAGGCGCGGCGCGCGGCCAGCAGCGTGGCGCTCAACCTCGGCGAGGGACAGCGGCGCGGGGGCCGGGACCGGCTGCAGCACTTCCGTATCGCGGCCGGCAGCGCGGCCGAGGTCGGCGTCGCGCTGCGCGTCGCGGTCGAGTGGGGCTTCCTCGACGGGGCCGGGCTCGCCGAGGCGCGGGGGCTCCTCGACCGCGTGCTCGCCATGACGTGGCGGCTCACGCATCCGGTGCGGTAGCCGTCGCCGCAGCCGCAGCCGCAGCCGCAGCCGCAGCCGCAGCCGCAGCCGCAGCCGCAGTCGCAGCCGGAGCCGCAGGCGCCGCCGAGGCCGCAGGCGTTAGCGCTGACAGCGGCTGTCCGACACCTGCCCCGCACCCCGCCCGAAACGATCGGGCTTCCCCTCCGCGCTGCGCCGCACGTAGACCTCGACGTCCGCGAGCGCGGTCAGGCTGGCCCCGTCGAGCCCCAGGCCGCCCGCGACCAGCACGCTGCCATCGTCGCGCACCGTGAGGGAGTGCGCCAGCCGGGCGGTCACGAGCCAGCTCTCCCGCGCCAGGGCGCCGGTGGTCACCGAGTACCGGTGGGCGCCGTCGCTCGGGCACAGGGCGGCGACGGGGCAGTCGGTCGCCGCGCCCCCGGTCACGAGCACGTCGCCGCCGTGGAGCGGCGCGGCCGCGTGGTAGGCGACCGGCTCGAAGGCCTCCGCCAGCACCTCGTCGATCCGCACGTCGTCGCCCACCCGGGTCAGGCGGAGCCCCAGCGGCGCGGGCCGGGTCGCGCGCGCCGTCCCCGGCAGCACCGCCAGGCCGCCGACCAGGAGGAGCCCTCCGTCGATCGGCGTGAGCGTCGCGTGCGCCGCGGACGCCACCAGGTCGAGCGAGCCGGCCTCGAACGTGGCCGTCGCGGAGCCGGGCGGGTCGCCGAGAGTGATCACCTCGGCGGCCTCCGTGACCACGGCCGCCGCGTCGGCGGAGCCGAGGTTGCCGCCGAACACGAGCATCCGGTCGGCCGCGAGGGGCGCCGCCACGGCGCCCACGCGCGCCTGCTGCAGCGCGAAGGGCCCGCGGTGGAGCGACGAGCCCGCCTCGGGCAGCACCTCGAAGTCGGGCGTGGCGCCGGCCAGCCCCGCGGCGGGATCGGCGAGCCCGCCGGCGAGCACCACCTGCCCCTGGGACACGCCCGCCGCGTGGAGGGCGCGCGCCGCGAGCGCCGGCGAGGCCGGAATGATGTGCACCTCGGGCGGCTCGGACCACGGGTAGTAGCGGACCACCAGCGCCGTGGCCCCGGCGGCGCCGGCGCCGGGCACGAGGGGGAGCGCGTCGCTGGCGCCGCCCACCCGCAGCGCCGGCTCGGTGCCGCCCGTGCGGGCGGTGAGGCCGCCCATGAGCAGGAGATCGAACGGCCCCGCGGCGCCGGGCGACTGGAGCAGCACGGCCGTGTGCAGCGCGCGTCCGCCGGGCACTTCGCCCGCCACGGTGCGGAACGTGCCGGAGCCGGGGTCGTACACCTCGATCGCGCCGGTGAGCCAGAACGAGCCGGCCGCCGGGGCGCCGGACGGCGCCTCGTGGGTCACGCCCCCGACCACCAGGATCTCGCCGCTCGGCAGGAGCGTCGCGGTGTGGAAGGCACGGCGCGCCTGGAGCGCGCCCGGCGTGCACCCGAAGCGGGCGGCCGGCGCGAGCAGCGCGCGCAGCGGCTGCAAGCGCGGCGTGCGGTTGAGCCCCGCCGCGGTCCCGGCCGCGACCAGCCGCGGCGGCTGGCTCGCGTCGAACGCCTCCACGAGCAGGTCCAGAAGCGGCGCAGTGTCGAGCCCGATGCGGAAATCGGCGGCGCCCGGACTACCCGACAGGTCCACGACCTCGTCGCACACGAGGGCCGGCGTGGCGCCCGCCTCGCCGCGCCCGGTGACCGTCAGCCGCAGGGAGGTGGCCCCGAGGTCGCCGAGGGCCAGCGCCGGCCGGGCGCCGGTGCACGGCCCCTCTGGCCCGACCACGGCCACGCTCACGGTAACCGGCGTGCTCTCGCTGCAGCCCAGCCAGAGCGCCGTGGCCAGCACCAGTGGCAGGCGACGCCCGCCGCCGGGGCCGGGTCGTGGCGCCCGCGCCGGACGAGCGGTGGCAGTCGGTCCACTCACGGGGGGGATTCTACCGCAACGCCCGGTAGAGGTAGTAGCACCCGGCGCCGACCGCGGCCGCGGCCGGGATGGTGAGCAGCCACGCCCACACGATGCTCGCGGCCACGCCCCAGCGCACCGCCGAGAGCTTGGTCGTGGCGCCGACGCCGACGATGGAGCCGGTGATGGTGTGGGTGGTCGACACCGGGATGCCGAGGAAGGTGGCCACGAAGATGCTGGTGGCCCCGGCGGTCTCGGCGCAGAAGCCGCCCACCGGCTTGAGCTTGGTGATGCGCATCCCCATGGTCCTGACGATGCGCCAGCCGCCGAGGGCCGTGCCGATGGCCATGGCGGCGTTGCAGGAGAGGATGATCCACAGGGTGCTGGGATCCCCCAGGGAGAGTTGGTGGTGTGGGTCCATGGCGCCGGCCGCGACCAGGCAGGCGACGATGACGCCCATGGTCTTCTGCGCGTCGTTGCCGCCGTGGTTCAGCGAGTAGAAGGCCGCCGACAGGAGCTGACCCCGCCGGAACACGCTGTCGACTCGCGACGGCGACCAGCGCCTGAACAGCCAGGATACGGCGACCATCGCCACGAGGCCCAGCGCGAAGCCGATGACCGGCGCCACCGGGATGTAGACGAGCGTCGGCAGGACCTTGTCCCAGCGGAGCACGCTCCAGCCGCCGTGGGCCACGCCGGCGCCCGCGAGGCCGCCGATGAGCGCGTGCGAGGAGCTGGTGGGCAGCCCCCACCACCAGGTGAGCAGGTCCCAGGCGATGGCGCCGAGGAGCCCGCACAGCACCACCCACACGAAGGTGGGTTCGTGCGCGTCGATCTTCACGATCTTGGAGATGGTGTCGGCCACCTTGGGGGCGAAGACGAACATCGCCACGAAGTTGAAGAAGGCGGCCCACAGCACGGCCCAGCGCGGCGAGAGCACGCGCGTGGAGACGACCGTGGCGATGGAGTTGGCCGAGTCGTGGAACCCGTTGATGACGTCGAACGCCAGGGCGAAGAGCACCGTGGCGATGACGAGGTACCAGATGGGGTCCAGGGGGCCCTCCGAGCTGAGCCTGGGGCTCACGCTGGCGGGCGTCTGTGACAACCAGGTGACAGGCCCGCGACGACGAGGTGAACTCGGGGTGTCGGGGGCTTGGATGCCGGGTCAGGGGGATCAGGCGCGCGGGAGGGTGACCGTGAACGACGAGCCGACGCCGACGGTGCTCTCGACGGCGACGGCTCCGCCCATGGCCTCGACGAGGTGCTTCACGATCGACAGCCCGAGGCCGGTGCCCCCCAGCTCCCGGGATCGGCCCGCGTCCACGCGGTAGAAGCGCTCGAACAGCCGCGGCAGGTGCCGCTCCTCGATGCCCGGCCCGGTGTCGGTGACGACGACGCGAATCATGGCGCCGTCGCGGCTGACGCGGACGGTCACCTTGGCGCCTTCGATGCAGTACTTGGTGGCGTTGTCGACGAGGTTGGCCAGCACCTGCTCGAGGGCGCGGCGGTCGGCGCGCGCCGGGGGGAGGTCGGCCGGCACCTCCGCAGCGAGGGTGACCCAGCGCGCGACGGCGCGATCGCGGAAGACCTGCAGGACGCGCTCCACGGCGGGCAGCACGGGCACGGTCTCCAGGGCCACCTTGAACTCGCGCGACTCGATGCGCGACAGATCGAGCAGATCCTCCACCAGCCGCTGGAGCCGTTCGGCGTTGCGCTCGATCATCTCGAGGAAGTGGGCGCTGGCCGCGGGGTCGCTGGCGGCGGCGCCGCGCATGGTCTCGGCCGCGGAGCGCACCGCGGAGATCGGCGTGCGCAGCTCGTGCGACACGTTGGCCACGAAATCGCGGCGGATCGTCTCGAGGCGCCGCAGCTCGGTGACGTCGACGAAGACCACGAGCAGCCCGGCGGGCTCGCCGGCAAGCTTGCGGGCGTGCACCAGCAACCGGCGCGGCCGGAGGCCGCCGACCTCGATCTCGCCCGTGACGGTCTCCTCCGCCAGCCGCGAGCGCTCGAGCAGCTCCTTGAGCGCGGCGTGGCGGATGACCTCGAGCAGGGGCCGCCCCACGGCGTCGGCGCCGAGCAGCAGCATCTCGCGCAGCGCGGGGTTGACGAGCTCGACGGCGCCGGCGCCGTCGAGGAGCAGGATCCCTTCTTGCATGCCGGACAGGATGCGGTCGAGGAGGTCGCGCTCGTCGCGGACCTCTCCCAGGCTGCGCGACAGGTTGTCGGCGAGCCGGTCGAGGGCCGTTCCCAGGGCGGCCACCTCGTCGGTCCCCGTCGGGTGCGTGCGGACCTCGAGGTCGCCTGCGGCCATGCGGCCGGCGGCCGCCGTGAGGTGCCGCAGCGAGCGCGACACGAGGTGGCTCGCGATCACGGCCAGGAGCGCGGCCGCGGCCAGGCCGAGGAGGCCCCCCAGCACCAGGAGACGGCGCAGGGCCCCGACGGTCTCGTCGACCTCGCGTAGCGGCACGGCGAGGCGGACCACGCCCGCCACCTCTCGCTCCCGCCAGAAGTGCGCGGCCGCGTACATCATGCGGTAGCCGAGGGTGGCGCTGTGCCGGGTGAGGGCGGCGGGCCCGGCGGCGAGCGCCTGCTGGACCTCGGGCCGATCGGCGTGGTTCTCCACGCGCGCCACGGCGTCGTCGTCGAGGTCCGAGTCGCCGAGGACGGCGCCGCCCGGGCCGACGAGGGTCACGCGGGCGTGGGCGCGGCGGCCCAGGTCGTGGGCCAGGGCGTTCCAGCGGGGGGCGGGCTCGGCGGCGGCCTCGGCCGACGCCTCGCGCTCGCACAGCTCGAGGCGCACGATGAGGTCGGCGCGAATGCGGTCCACGAGCAGCCGGTCGAGGGCCCCGCCCAGGTAGACCACGGCCACGACCATGGCGAGCAGGATGGGACCGAGCCAGACGAGGAGCAGCTTGGAGCGAATGCCGAGGTTCACCGCCCCTCCTCGTCGGGGGAACCGGCGAAGCGGTAGCCCACGCCGCGCACCGTCTCCACGTAGGCGCCGGCCGCGCGCAGCTTCTCGCGCAGCCGCTTCACGTGGGTGTCCACGGTGCGGGTGGTGATGTCGGCCTCGATGCCCCAGACGACGTCGAGGAGCGTGGCGCGCGACTGGACCCGGTCCCGCCGCTCGTAGAGGGTGAGGAGCAGGCGGAACTCGAGGGCGGTCAGCTCGACCTCGTCCCCCTCGACCCACACGCGGTGCGCGGCCGCGTCGACCCGCAGGCAGCCGAACGCGAACGTCGGCACCGTCTCGGGCTGCGGGTGCGCGCGCCGCAGCACCGCCTGGATGCGCAGGATCAGCTCGCGCACGCTGAACGGCTTCACCACGTAGTCGTCGGCGCCCAGCTCGAAGCCGACCACGCGGTCGACCTCTTCGCCCTTGGCCGTGAGCATGACCACCGGCACGTCGCGCAGGGCCGGGTCGGCCTTGAGCGCCTTGCAGACCTCGGTGCCAGGCAGGTCGGGGAGCATGAGGTCGAGGAGGACGACCTCGGGGCGCCGCGCGCGCGCCAGCCGCAGTCCCTCCTGCCCGCGCAGCGCCGCGACCACCTCGTGCCCGGCTGCGCGCAGGTTGTAGGCGAGCACGTTCTGCAGGTCCTGCTCGTCCTCGATGACCAGGATGCGCGCCATGGCGTGCCTAGTATCACCCAATTGTGACTTTTGGGTTACGTCGCGGCAACGCGCGGGTGGCGGTCCGCTCCGCACTGCGCGTATCCTGAGCCACGCTCCACCGCGTCTGATGCCACCACCGCCCTCCACCGACCCTGTCGCCCCGGACACGCGCCCGCCCGCCGGGCCCGCCCCGCCCGTCGGGCGCGACCCCGGTGACGATGCCGCGGGCAGCCCCGGCGCGGCGGCGAGCGTGCTCGGCGCGCTGATCGTCGGCTACATCGGCATCTACCTCTGCCGCAAGAACCTGGCAGTGGCCATGCCGCTCCTCCAGGACGCGTTTCACGCCACCCGCGAGGAGGTCGGGCGCATCGCGAGCGTCGCCACGCTGGCCTACGCCGCGGGCAAGCTCGCCACCGGGCCGATCGTGGACCGCATCGGCGGGCGGCTCGGGTTCCTGGCCGCCCTCGCCTTGGTGGCGGCTCTCGGGGCGGTGAGCGCCTTCGCGCCCGGCCTCGGCCTGCTCGGCCTGTGCTACGCGCTCGGCCGCTTCGCCGGCGCCGCCGGCTGGGGCGCCATGGTCAGCGTGCTGCCGACCTGGTTCGGGCCGCGGCGGCGCGCCACGGCCATGGCCGTGCTCAGCCTGAGCTACGTGGCCGGCGGGATCGCGGCGCTGCTGCTGGGCCGCCAGATCGTGGCCTGGGGCGGCGGCTGGCGCGCCGTCATGGGCGTGCCCGCGCTGGTCCTGGCCGCGATCGTCGTGCCGTGCGCCCTCGTCGTGCGGCGGGGGCCGGTGGTCGACGAGCCGGCTCCCGGCGAGGAGGCGCAGGGCACGGCGGGGCAGGGGGCGGCGGCCCTGGCGCGCCGCGTCCTCGGGCTGCTGGTGCGGCCGCGCTTCCTCGTGGTCCTCGGGCTCTCGCTCGGGCTCACGCTGGTCCGCGAGTCGCTCAACACCTGGAACGTGGACTTCCTCGCCAGCCTGCAGCGGGGCGCCGGCTCGGTGGCGCGCGCGGCCCTGCAGTCGACCGGCTTCGACCTGGCCGGCGGCATCAGCATCCTGGCGATGGGGGTCGCCTACGACCGCACCCCGCCGCGGGCGCGCGGGCTGCTGGTGGCCGGGACCGTGCTCCTGCTCGCGGGGTGCCTGGTCGCGCTGCCCCTCGTCGGCCGCGCGAGCCCGGCGGGGGCCGCCTGGCTGCTCGCGGCGGTGGGCCTGCTGGCCTACGGGCCCTACAGCCTGCTGGCGGGGACGCTCGCGCTCGAGACCGGGGGCGCGCGGCACGCGGCCACGGCCGCCGGCCTCGTCGACTTCACGGGCTACCTGGTCGGTGTGCTCGCGGGGAGCGCGCTCGGCCACCTGGTCGACCGCGGCGGCTACGCGCTCGCCTTCAACGTGCTCGGCGCAACCGCCTTCGTGGCCGCGCTGCTCGCGCTGGGCCTCGGCGCGCGGCGGGCCGGTCCGTAGCCGGTCGCGGGCCGCTGCCGCGCGCCGGCGCTGCGCCCGACGGCACGCCAGCCGACGGCACCCCCGGCGCGACCGGCGAGTAGCCGCAGGGCCCGCGGTCCGGGCGCCGCGGCAGACCCGTGCTAAGCTCCCCTGTCATGAGCACGCCACGCCCGATCCACCCAGCCGTCCCGGCCAACATCGCCGACGAGCTCGTCGAGAGCTATGAGGGGCGCGGCCAGCCCTACCAGCACCTGTCGGGGTACTCGCTGCCGTCCTACCCGGAGGTGGTGAGCCTCATCGACGATCTGCGCGAGCTGCTCTTCCCGGGCTTCGTGGGGCAGCGCATGGGCCCCGCCGATGCGCGCGCCTACGTGGCGGCGCGGCTCGAGGAGGTACGCGCCCGCCTGCGACTGCAGATCTACCACGGCATCCACCACCGCTGCATGCAGCACTCGATCGAGTGCGAGGACTGCGAGGGGCAGGCCGACGCGGCCACGGTCACGCTCATCAACGCGCTGCCGGAGGTGCGGCGGGTGCTCATGACCGACTGGGTCGCGGCCATGGACGGCGACCCGGCGGCCAGC
>JACRCY010000413.1 GCA_016218785.1 Deltaproteobacteria bacterium | reverse complement strand
TGGATCCTCATGGCCAAGTGCTCGCGCGACCAACCCCCGGTGGCGCCGGCGCTGGGCGGGAGCACGCCCACGGCCCCGGCGAGCCCCGCTGAGCGCCGCTTGCCCCGGGTGGACCCCTCCGATATGATCGTGGCTCACATCGAGTCAGACGAGCGTCCGCGCCGCGGGCGCCAGGGACTCGAGGTGCCAGGATGCCCGGGAAGCACGCCAAGGTCGTCATCGTCGGCTCGGGGCCGGCGGGGCTCACCGCCGCCATCTATGCCGCCCGCGCCAACCTGCAGCCGCTCGTGGTCGAGGGGCTCCAGCCCGGCGGCCAGCTCACCATCACCACCGACGTCGAGAACTACCCGGGGTTCCCCGAGGGCGTCACGGGACCGGAGCTGATGGACCGGACCCGGAAGCAGGCGGAGCGCTTCGGCACCGAGTTCGTCTCCGGCGACGTCGTGAAGGTGGACCTCGCCCAGCGCCCCTTCACCCTCGCGCTGGACGGGGGCGAGGCGATCACCGGGGACACGCTCATCGTCGCCGCGGGCGCCACCGCCCACTACCTCGGCACGCCGTCGGAGACCCGGTACCGCGGCCGCGGCGTCTCGGCCTGCGCCACCTGCGACGGCTTCTTCTACCGCGGCAAGCCCGTGGCGGTGGTCGGCGGGGGCGACACGGCCCTGGAGGAGGCGCTCCACCTGGCGCACTTCGCCAGCGCGGTGACCGTCATCCACCGCCGCGGCGAGCTGCGCGCCTCCAGGTACATGCAGGAGCGCGCGCACAAGGATCCCAAGCTCTCGTTCGCGTGGCACAGCGTGATCGCCGAGGTGCTCGGCGTCGAAGGGAAGGGCGTGACCGGCGTGCGCCTGCGCGACGTGCGCGACGGCGCGGAGCGGACCCTCGCGGTGGACGGCCTCTTCATCGCCATCGGCCACCAGCCCAACACCGGGGTATTCCGCGGCCTCCTCGAGATGGACGAGGTCGGCTACCTCAAGGTGACGCCGGGCTCCACCCGCACCAGCGTCGCGGGAGTGTTCGCGGCCGGCGACGTCGCCGACCCGGTCTACCGGCAGGCGATCACGGCCGCCGGCACCGGCTGCATGGCCGCCATCGAAGCCGAGCGGTTCCTGCTCACCGCGGGACACTGAGGGGGGGAGATGTCAGACATCGTCGCGGCCCTCTCCAAGACGTCGATCTTCAGCGGGCTGCCTCCGGCCTACCTCCACCGCATCGCCCGCATCGGCCTGGAGGAGGAGCGCCCGCACGGCGAGGCCATCTTCGCGGAGGGGGACAAGGGGGACCGGTTCTACCTCATCCTCGACGGCGCGGTGCGCATCAGCCGCATGGTCCCGGGCATGGGCGAGGAGGCGCTCGCCATCCTGCGGCCGGGCGACTACTTCGGCGAGATGTCGCTGATCGACGATAGCCCGCGCTCGGCGCACGCCCTGGTGCACGAGAGCTGCAGGCTCTTCGTGCTGCGCAAGGAGGATCTGGAGGACCTCCTCTTCGTCGACCGCGACCTGGCCTACGAGCTGCTGTGGAACTTCGTGCGCACCCTGACCGCGCGGCTCCGGGAGACGAACGACAAGATGACGTTCCTCTCGGTCACCGGGAAGTTCTAGCCGCGGGGGGCCCATGCACCCCATCCTGATGTACCACGGGCTGGACGCTCCGGCGCCGCACGGCGAGGCCCGCTACACGGTGCGCCGCGAGGCCTTCCGCGATCAGCTCCGCCACCTCGACGCGCTGCGGGTGCCGATCGTCTCGCTCCCCCAGCTCCTCGGCGGCGGTGACGGCGTCACGCTCAGCTTCGACGACGGCGAGGAGAGCGTCTTCGGCAAGGCGGCGCCGCTCCTGGCGCAGTTCGGCGGCGTCGGCGTCGCCTACGTCACCAGCGACTGGGTGGGGAGCCCGGGCTACCTCTCCGTCGCGCACCTCCGGCAGCTGGCCGCCCTCGCCTGGACCATCGGCGCCCACGGCCGCAGCCACCGCTACCTCAACGACCTCGACGACGGGGCGCTGCGCGACGAGCTCGCCGGCGCGCGCGCCGCGCTCGAGGACGCCCTGGGCGCGCCGGTCGTGGACCTGTCGCTGCCCGGCGGGCGCGGCGACGAGCGCGTGCTCGCCGCAGCCCGCGCAGCGGGCTACACCACGGTGGCGACCTCGGTCCCGGGCCTGAACCGGCACCTGCGCGCCGACCAGCTCGAGCGGCTGGCGGTACAGGCGGGCGACGACTTCGTCCGCGTCGGCCGCCTCGCCACCGGTCACCTGCCGACGGTCGCCGGCGAGGTGGCCGTGGTCGGCGCCCTCGACCTCGCCCAGCGCGTCCTCGGCAACCAGCGCTACGAGCGGGTGCGGGGCTACGCCCTGCGGGTGCTGCGGCGGTAAGCTGCCGCTGACGCGCTACGGATGTACCGTGCGCGGGGGCGCGCCCTCGTAGAACTCGGCCACCTCGCGCGCGATCGCGTCCCAGCCGTAGCGCTCGTGCACCAGCTGAGCGGCGGCTTCGGTCAGCGCGCTCCGGAGCGCCTTGTCGGTGGCCAGCCGGCGCGCCTGCACCGCGAACTCCTTGGCCGTCTCGGCGACCAGGTAGTGCCGCTCGGGCTCGGCCTGGATCCCCTCGGCGCCGACCCGCGTGGAGATGACCGGCGCGCGCGCGGCGAAGGCCTCGAGGATCTTGAGCCGCGTGCCGCCGCCGACGCGCATGGGCACCACCAGCGCGAGCGCGCCGCGCAGGTAGGGGCGCACGTCGATGACCGTGCCGGTCACCACCGTGGCCGGGTCCCCCTCGCCGAGCGCCTGCAGCCGCGCGCTCGGGTTGCGCCCGACGACGTAGAAGGGGAGCCGCGGGAAGACGTAGCGGATCTCCGGCAGGATCTCGGCGTGGAACCAGCAGGCCGCGTCCTCGTTGGGCTGCCAGTCCATCGACCCGGTGAAGCACAGGTGCCCCTCGGCCACCAGCCGCACGTTGGGGTCACCGAAGAAGTCGAGGTCCACGCCGTTCGGCGCCACCCTGAGGTTCCGCTGCCGGGAGATGTCGCTGAGCTCGCGCCGGTCCTCCTCCGAGCAGACGAGGCAGGCCCACGCCCGCTCCGCCATGCTGCCCTCGTAGCGCCGGAGCAGCAGGAACTGCTGGAGGTAGGCGGCCCGCACCGGGAGCCGCTCGCGCGCGTCCTCGGCGTAGCGCCGGAGGATCAGGCTCTCGATGTTGTGCTCGTCGATGGCGAAGGGCGCGGCGAACAAGAGGCCGTACTGCGCCATGTGCAGGTGATCGCAGTGGACGAGGTCGATGCGCTGGCGGAGCTGCACCTCGCGGATGCGGGCGCGCATGGCGGCGCGCTCGTACTTGCGCATGGTGTAGGGCATCGCGCTGGTGGCGCCCAGCGCCGCGTCCAGCACCCGGGCCCGCAGGTCGGTGCTGCGGGGCACGATCTCGATCTCGGCCCCCAGGTCGGCGAGGGCGGCGGCGCCTTGGCGCTCCACCTCGGTGTCCCAGAAGGCCAGCACCGTGACGTGATGGACCCGCGCCAGCCCCTTGAGCATGTGGTAGGTGCGGATCTTGCCGCCGGTGTCGAGCGGCCACGGGACGCGCGGCGCCAGGAACAAGAGGTTCACGACGCGACTACCTTTCCGGCGCCCAGGGCGCGGGCGCGCTCTCCGGGTGATCCTCGGCGGGCCGCGGTGCCTGCTCGAGCACCTCCGCGACCTTCTCGTAGGTCTCGTCCGACATCACCAGCCCGGCGTGGCCGAAGGGGACCGTCACCAGGTGGGCGCCCTGCAGGTAGGTCGACGACAGCGGGCACACCCAGTCGCGCTCGGCGGCGATGGAGTAGTACTCCACCTCGGGGGGGAGCGGCCCCTTCTCGAGCTCGACCAGGAAGCTGGAGTAGGGGAGCAGCTGCCACGAGCTCTCCGACAGCGCCCCCATGAGCAGCACGCCGCCCAAGGCCGCCCAGGTGCCGCGATGCGGGGTACCGATCATCACCAGCTTCCGCACCTTCTCGTGCCCGCCGAGCTTCTTGATGTAGTAGAGCCCGATCAGGCCCCCCATCGAGTGGCCGACGATGTCGATGCGCTTGATGTGCGGCACCTGCTCCAGGATCGCCTCCACCTTGCGGTGCACGATGAAGGCCGAGGTCCGGATGTCACGGGTGTTGACGACGCCCAGGTTGAAGGAGAAGGTGCACAGGCCCTCCTGCTCCAGCCGGCGCTCGACGCGCAGCATGGAGCCCCGCGTGCCGAGGAAGCCGTGCAGCAGCAGCACCGGAGGGTGGCTGGGGTCGACGCACTCGAAGAAGCGCTTGCGCCGGATGCGGTTGCCGCGGGCGAGGTGGCGGAGGTAGGCGAGCGCGTGCCGCCCGCCGAGGAGGTCCTCGCGCACGTCCGACGACGCCAGCTCCTCGACGAGCTCCTGCGGCAGGTGGAGCAGCTTCTCGAGGCGGCGGAGGAGCGGCGGGGCCATGCGCGGACTATACCATGGGGCTCGCCCGGCGATCGGCCCGGCGGCCCCACTGCCGGCGCGCGGCCGCCGTGCTAGTATCGGCCCCGATGTCGGGCTCCGGCCTGCAGCCGACCAGCTTCTACCTGGGGCGTTACAACTGCGTCGACCGCCTGGGCGGGGGGCCCGCCACCGAGGTCTTCCGCGGCAAGATCTACGGCGTCGCCGGCTTCGAGAAGGAGTTCGCGGTCAAGCGGGTCCGCGCGCCGCTGCTCGAGGACGCGCCCTTCATCGCCCGCTTCATCGACGCCGCCAAGGCGGCCTCCTGCCTCGACCACGAGGGCGTGGCGCGGGTGACGGAGGTCAACGTCCAGGGGAGCCAGCTCTACCTCGCCGCCGAGCTGGTCAAGGGGCTCTCCTTCGCGGAGGTCCTCGAGGCGGCGGTCAAGCATGGCCCGCCGTCGCCGGCGGTCGCGTGCCACCTGCTCGGCGAGCTGTTGGGCACGCTGTGGATCGCGCATGCCGGCAGCATCGGGGGGCTGACCCGGCCGCTGCTGCATCTCGGCCTGTCGCCCGCCAACGCCGCCCTGACCTTCGACGGCCGCATCAAGCTCATGGACTTCGGGCTCTTCGCCGCCTACCGCCGCGGCGACTGGACCCGCGACGACGGCCTGCGCGATCGACTCGCCTTCCTCGCCCCCGAGGTGCTGAAGGGCGGCCCCCATGACGGCCGCGCCGACGTCTACTCGGCGGCCGCGGTGATCTACGCCCTGCTGGCGCTGCGGCCCCCGTTCGGTGCGCCCACCGCCGAGGGCGTCACCCGGGCGGCGCTCGAGGCGAAGCCGGTGCCGCTCGACGCCCCGGCGCCCCTCGCGCACCTCATCGCGCGCCTGCTCGACAAGGATCCGGTGGCCCGGCCACCGGCGGCGGGCGCGGCGAGCCTGACGGCCGAGGCGCTCCGCGCCCTCGGCAGGCCGCCTGAACGCAGCGACGTCGTCGCCTATGTGCGCCGTCTCGCGGGCCCGGGGGGCGTGGTGCCGCAGCCGCGGGCCTCGACCTTCTCCGAGGAGGCCGTCACCAGCGTCGACTTCAGCAAGCTCGGCGCGGCCCGCGAGGAGCCGCCGGCCCGCACGACCCGCGCCCTGGGCTCGACCCCGGTGCTGACGCCGCCGCCGCTGCCCCGGGACGCGGTCCGGCCACGCCCGGAGGCCCCGCGGCGGCAGGCGACGCTCCTGCACGGGGTCGCGCCGCCGCCGGTCCCACACGTGCCGCCGGCCCCGCCCCCGCCGCCGGTTCCGCCCCCGGTCCACGAGATCACGGTCGATGTGTCGGACGTGGCCCCGGACGACGCGGTCACCGTGGCCGAGGAGGCGTTGACCCTCGAGGCCGAGCTGCCGCCCGAAGACGGCCCCGCGACCGAGCCGCACCAGCTCGGGCCACCACCCGCCGCGGCGCCCGGCGGCGCGTGTGGGACCGGCGGCGGCGCGACCCCGTGCAG
>JACRCY010000412.1 GCA_016218785.1 Deltaproteobacteria bacterium | reverse complement strand
CACCGACGTGGACGTCGCGCGCTTCCTTCTCGACGGCAAGGACGTGGCCCAGGGGAAGACGGCGGTCATCACGGACGTGGTCGGCGGCGTGTCGCACGAGCTGCGCGCCGAGGCCGAGGGCCGGCCGCCGAAGATCATGCAGGTGCAGGTGGCCGCCGGCGGCGAGAGCGTGGTGGAGGTGAAGTTCCTGGCGGCCCCCACGCCGGACGCCAAGACTCCGCCGACGGTGCGCACTGGCCCGGCCAGCCCCAAGGTCCCCAGAGTCCCCTCGGCCCCCAAGGCCGGCCCCGACACCCCCAAGGTGACCCCGGTCACGCCCACGGCGCCGCCGAAGAAGAAGCCGGGCCGCGACGACACGGCCGACCCCTTCGCCCCCTAGCCCAGCACCCTCTGCACCCGCCGCACCCCGGCCGCCAGCGCGTCGATCTCGGCGCGCGTGCTGTAGCAGCCGAACGATGCCCGCGCCGTGGCCGGCACGCCCAGGCGCTCCATCAGCGGCTGGGCGCAGAGGTGACCGGCGCGAATGGCGATCCCGTCCTGGTCGAGGATGCTGCCGATGTCGTGTGGGTGGATGCCGCCCAAGACGAACGAGACCGCGCCCACGCGCGCGGGCGCCGTGCCCACGAGCCGCAGCCCCGGGATGGCGCCGAGCGTGCGCGTGGCGAGGCCGACCAGGTCGGCCTCGTGGGCCGCGAGGGCTGCCGGATCCAGGCGGCCGAGCCAGTCGATGGCCGCGCCCAGGCCCACGGCGCCGGCCACGTCCGGCGTGCCCGCCTCGAACTTGTAGGGGAGGCGGTTGTAGGTGGTGCGCTCGAAGGTGACCTGGGCGATCATGTCGCCGCCCCCCTGCCACGGCGGCATGGCCTCCAGCAGCTCCTCCCGGCCCCAGAGCACGCCGATGCCGGTGGGCCCGTAGAGCTTGTGACCCGAGAAGGCGTAGAAGTCGCAGCCGAGCGCCTGCACGTCCACGGGCAGGTGCGGGACGGCCTGCGCGCCGTCGACCAACACCCGGGCGCCGCAGGCGTGGGCCATCTCGACCACGCGGGCGACCGGGTTGACCGTGCCGAGCACGTTGGAGACGTGGGTCACGGCCACGAGGCGCGTGCGCGGACCGAGGAGCGCCGCGA
Organism: Deltaproteobacteria bacterium; assembly: GCA_016218785.1. Taxonomy (GTDB): domain Bacteria; phylum Myxococcota_A; class Polyangia; order JACRCY01; family JACRCY01; genus JACRCY01. The sequence continues at coordinate 8,339 of JACRCY010000412.1, read as the reverse complement.
GCGCGTCCAGGTCTAGCTCCCCGGCGTCGGTGATCGGGGCCACGCGCAGGCGCGCGCCCGCCTCCGTGCACAGCATCTGCCACGGCACGATGTTCGAGTGGTGCTCCATGGTCGTGACCACCACGTCGTCGCCGGCGTGGACGTTGCGGCGGCCGAACGCCTGCGCCACGAGGTTGATCGCCTCGGTCGTGCCGCGCACGAAGACGACCTCGCGCTCGCTGGCGGCATGGATGAAGCGCTGCACCTTGAGCCGCGCCGCCTCGTACGCCGTGGTCGCCTCGTGCGACAGGAGGTGGACGCCGCGATGGACGTTCGAGTTGAGCTCGCGGTAGAAGCGCTCGAGGGCTTGGAGCACGGCCCGCGGCTTGTGGGTGGTGGCGGCGCTGTCGAGGTAGACGAGGGGCTTGCCGTGGATCAGCCGGCCGAGGATCGGGAAGTCGGCCCGCACCGCCTCCACGTCGTAGACCGCGGCCTCCACCACCCCGCTCATGTTGCCTCCTCGGCCGCGCGTGGCGCGGTACTCAACGATGCGGCGGCGAACGGTCACGCGCAAGGGGATATGGGGCCATCCCCCGCCGACTTGCGCGAGACAACTGCGGGGGGGGATGGCCGCCAGGGCCGGGGTGGGCGGCGGGGCCCGCACGTCGCCCGCGCCCCAGGACAGGGGGCTCGCGGCGGGCGGCGGGAGGGGGTCGTCTAGGGGCCATGCGGACCTGCGTGCTCATGCTCCTTCTGGTGCTCGCCCTGGGCGCCGCCGCCTGCGGCGGCAAGGGCGGCGGCAACAACCAGGACGCGGCACCGACCGACGCCGCGCCCGGCGACGTCGCACCCGGCGACGCAGCGCGCGACGCCGACGGCGATGGGCCCCAGGCCACCGACGGCGGCGGCGACGGCGGCGGCAACCCCTGCCCGCGGACGCCGGCGGCGGCCGAACGGGTCCGCAAGGTGGTCGTGTCGCACCCCTACGACAAGGCCGACGGCGGCCTCCCCGTCCACGTCCCCGCGTGGGAGGTGCTCGATCTCTCCACGACCGGGACCCTGACGCAGCCCGGCGTCACCTTCAACATGGGCGTGGCCATGTACGGGGAGGTCGTCTTCACCCCCGACGGCGAGGTGGGGATCGCGGTGCAGGAGGACGGGACGCTGGGAGTCTTCCGCTTCGACTCGAACGGCACTCCCCACGTGGTGCACACCGGGTTCGGCGACTCCGATACCTCCTTCTACGCCTCGAGCGTGGTCATGGATCCGGACGGGACCGGCGCCTGGGTGCTCGACGGCGAGTGGCGCAACATCGGCGGCGGCATCTACCGCGTGGCCATCGGCTGCGACGGCACGCTCACCGACCAGGGGCGGGTCGCGGAGGCCAAGCTCCCGGCGGGCCTGGTGCTGCTCCCCGATGGCCGCGCCGTGGTGTCGGCCTACGACCTCCTCACCTCGACGGCTGGTACGGGCCTCAACGACGTCCACCTGCTGGGCTCGCTCAAGCCCCCCGCGCTCAGCGGGAGCGTCAGCGCCTTCCCGACCTCGGACGGCGGCGCCGACGAGCAGATCGTGTCCGCGGCCGCAGCGACCAGCGATGGGCGCTACGTGCTCTACGGTGACAACAGCGAGTTCCGCGACTACGGCGGCACCCGCATCGCGGCCGTCGAGGCCCAGGCCGGCGGCCTGCGCGCGGCGCAGGTCTTCGACTTCAACGACCCGCTAGCCATCGTCGCCTCGCCCTTCGGTCACCCGCTCATCGGCGTCTCCGGCTACGGCGACGCGATCTTCGTCATCGACTACAACTCCCAGAGCGCGACGCCCTTCAGCGTGCGTGGCGAGCTGCCCCACATCGGCACCGGGCCGCAGCTGCCGGGCGCCGCGGTCATGATCCGCCGCGGCTCGCTCGAGGGCTTCGTGCTGGTCGCGGAGCTCTCCGGCGTGCGCCAGGTGGCGTTCCACTCGGACTACACGGTCACCGACCTCGGCGCCTTCGATTTCGGCTCCGGCTACACGGCCATGGTGGGCGCCATCGGCGTCCAGCCGTAGGACTCCCCGCGGCGTGCGCGTCCGCCTGCGCTACGGCTCCACCGGCCTCACCCTCTCGGTGCCGCGCGGGGCGACGGTGCTCCAGCCCACCCGCACCCCGCCGCTCGCCGATCCCGGCGGCGCCGTGCGCGCGGCGCTCGCCCTCGTGGATCCGGCGCGCCTGCGGCCGGGCCGTGGCGGCCGCCGCCGCGCCGCCATCGTCGTCGCGGACGTCACCCGGCTCATGCCCAACGCCGTGGTGCTCGGGCCGCTGCTCGACCTCCTCGCGCAGCACGGCCTCGACCGCGACGACGTGACCCTGGTCATCGCGACCGGGCTGCACCGCGCCTCGCGCCCCGCGGAGCGCGAGCGCATCCTCGGGCCACTCCTGGCGCGGCGCTACCGCGTGGTCGACCACGTGGCGCGCGACCCTGCGACCCTCGCGTATCTCGGCACCACCGCCCGCGGCACGCGGGTCGAGATCAACCGCGACTACCTCGAGGCCGACGTGCGCGTCCTCACCGGCTTCGTCGAGCCGCACCTCTTCGCCGGCTACTCGGGCGGGGGCAAGGCGGTGCTGCCCGGCATCGCGAGCGCCGCCGCCGTCCTGGCCAACCACGGCGCCGACATGATCGGCCACCCGCAGGCCACCTTCTGCGTCACCGCGGGCAACCCCATCTTCGAGGAGATCCGCGAGGTCGCGCTGCACAGCGAGCCGGCCCTGGTCGTCAACGTCACGCTCGACGAGCGGCGCCGCCTGACCGGGGTCTTCGCCGGCGACCTGGTGGCCGCGCACGACGCGGCCATCGCCCAGGCGGCGCGCCAGGCACGCCAGCCGGTCCCCCACCGCTTCGACGTGGTGGTGGCGACCAACATGGGCTACCCGGCCGACCTCGTCCTCTACCAATCGGTGAAAGGGCTGGCGCTGGCGCGCCTGTGCTGCGAGCCGGGCGGCGCGATCCTGCTGTGCGCCGAGTGCCGCGAGGGGGTGGGCGGCGCCGAGTACGAGGCGCTGCTCCGCTCCCACCGCGCGCCGGCCGCGCTGCTGCGGCGGCTCCGCCGGGCCCCACGCACGATCATCGACCAGTGGCAGGTCCAGATCCAGGCGCAGGTGCAGACCGAGCACGAGGTGCACCTCTACTCGGCGCTGCCGCCGCGGGTCGTCGAGGAGGCGCACCTGCGCTACGCCGCGGACCCGAGCGCAGCGCTGGCCGCGATCATCGCGGACCGCCGCGACGCGCTCGGCCGCGAGCCGCGCGTGTGCGTGCTCCCGCACGGGCAGCTGACGGTGCCGGTGGTGGCCGCGGGGGCGGGCGCGAGCCCGCGACCGGCCTAGCCGCGCCGGACCGTGCGCTCGAGCGGCGTGGCCATGGCCTCGCGCGCGCCCTGCAGGCGGCGGTTGGCGAGCCCGACGTACTCGTCGCTGATCTCCACCCCGAGGAAGCGGCGGCCGCGGCGCAGGGCGGCGACCCCGGTGGTGGCGCTCCCGGCGAACGGGTCGAGGACCACGTCGCCCGGGCTCGAGGCCGAGATCACGATGCGGTCGAGCAGCTCCAGCGGCTTCTGCGTGGGGTGCGCCCCCGCGCCCTTCTCGCGCTTGGGCGGCGTGGGGATGCTCCACACCAGGTGGCACCCCTCCCCGTCGGGGATCGGCCACAGGTCACGCATCTGCCGGCCACCCGCCTGGCTGCGCATCTCGTGGTAGTGGAAGGTGTGCAGCAGGCGCGGGCCGCGCTCGGGCGCCGCCCAGATCAGGATCTCGGTCGAGTGCGTGAAGGTGCGGCAGGCGAGGTTGGGGCTGGCGTTGGGCTTGTACCACGTGATCGTGTTCAGGAAGTGGAAGCCCAGCTGCTGCATGGCGAAGCCGAGGCTGAAGATCACGTGCTGCGTCCCCGACACCCAGAGCGTGCCGGAGGGCTTCAGGACCCGCTGACACTCCGCGAGCCAGCGCTGGTTGAACTCGTGGTCGGCGTGAACTCCGCGGGAGGTGTCCCAGTGCCCCTTGTTGACCGAGACCCGGCGGCCCGAGCGGCAGGTCGTGCCGTCGTTCGACAGGAAGTAGGGGGGGTCGGCGAAGACGAGGTCGACGCTTCCGGGCGCGAGGCGCGGCAGGAAGTCGAGGGCATTGGCCTGGACAACGTGGTACTCCTCGGTGGCGAGCAGGTCGCCGGGCGTGAGCTGGGGACCGAGCGCGGGGACGGGATCAGGGAGCTGCATCTCCGCCCGACGCTAACACGCCCGACGGCGGATGCAATTTTTTGGGGGGAGAAGCCTGCGGGCTTAGCGGCAGAACCGGAACGGCGTGCTGGGCGGGCGGATGTTGCCGGCGCCCATGAACACGTGCTGCATCCCGGCGGCGGCGCCATCGATCTGCGGGTAGAAGGCGATGCAGGGGGTCGAGGCCTTGAACTTGAACCCGTCCACGCTCCCCTGGGCGCGCAGGTCGTACTCGATCACCTTCGGGTTGACCGCGCGCACCATGCCGCCCCAATCGGGCCGGCTCGTCGAGAGGCCGGTGAAGACGCCGTCCTGGCTGACGATGCGGCCGTGGAAGCGCTTCAGCGCCCGGGCCGTGGTCACGTAGATGTTCCAGATCCCGTTCGGCTCGGCCCAGATCCAGTAGGCCATGGGCGAGTTGGCAGTCATCAGCGTGGGCCGGCCGTAGATCGGGTTGGCGCCGACGGGCGGCGGGGGCGGGGGCGGCGGGGCCGCCACGATGTTCTGCGACTCGAACGGCATGCCGGCGGGCGTGGTGCCCATGGCGCCCACGCGCACCATCTTCAGGTTGACCTTCTTGTCCACCCTCACGTTGAAGCGCACGGCGCGGCTGGTGGCCTTGAAATCGAAGCCGTCGGTGCCGAAGCCCGCGGTCAGGAGGTGGAAGTAGAGCTTGGTGCCGTCGGGCGACGCATAGACCGCGTCCCCCCACTCGGTGTTGGTCTTGGTGATGCCGGTGAGCTTGCCGCCGTCGATGAAGATCACGCCGTCGAACAGGCGCGGCTTGATCGACACGGTGCGCACGTGCCAGGTGTTGTCCGGGTCGGCCCAGGCCCAGAAGCCGACCGGCGACTTCTTGGCGAAGACCGGCGCGCCCATGGGCGGCGGGCCCGCGACCGGCGGCGCCATGGCGGGCGGGGGCGGCGGGATGTAGAGGTCGAACGGGATGGCCTTCGGCGCCTGGCCGCCGAGGCCGACCTTGACGGCGCGGGGCACGCGCTTGCCGTCGATGTAGATGTCGAAGCGGATGAAGGGCGAGTCGGCCTTGAAATCGAAGCCGTCCATGCCGCCCGTGGTCTCGAACTTGAACTGCACCTGGGCGGGGCTGGTCAGCCTGACCCAATCCTTCCAGTCCTTGCGGGTGGGCCTGACGGAGGTGAGCTGGCCGCCCTCGACCGTGACGTAGCCGTGGAACACGTGTTGCGCGGGGGTGGTGGTGCGGACGTGCCACACGCCCAGGTGGTCGGTCCAGATCCAGTAGCTCATCGGCGAGGTCGCGACGAACCACGGGCGGCCCGTGGGGTCGGGGCCGCGGACCGGCTTCTTGAACGGCAGCGGCGGGGGCGCCAGGGCCACGACCACCGGCGGCGGCGGCGCGACCGCCACGGGCACCAGCTTGGGCCCGTAGAGGTCGAAGGGCTGGTTCGCGATCCGCGCGTTGTTCTGGCCGACGAAGACCTTGTCGGGGTGCCGGCGCCCGTCGATCAGGAGATCGAACCGCACGAACGGCGAGTTCGCCCGGAAGTCGAACCCGTCGATGCCGCCCATGGTCTGGAACCGGAACTTGATCTGCTTGGGGTTGAGGAGGCGGATGGTGTCGCCCCACTCGACCTTGGTGGGCTTCACCGCCGTGAGCACCCCTCCGGCCTCCACCGTCACCACGCCCTCGAACACGTGGGGCGCCCTGGCGGTGGTGCTACGAACGTGCCACGTGCCGTTGGGATCGACCCAGACCCAGTAGGCCATGGCCCCTGTGGCCTTCATGAGCGTGGGCTGGCCGTAGGGCTCGGGGCCACGCATCCCTTGAGCCGCCACGTACGAGGAAACGAGCAGCAACGCCGATACACCGAGGACAGTCCGTCGCATGATGCCCCCTTCGTGCTAGGTTTGACCCGTGCGCACCATACCCGACCCGCCAGCGACTGTAAAGAGCCGCGTCGATCGGCCATTTTGCTGACATAGACGTCCCGCGTCTGCCGGTATTCGAGCCGGCGCGCGGCCCGGCCGCGAGACCCGCTCAGGTCGCCGGCTGCTCCGGGAGGAGCCCCTTCAGCTCCTCGGGCGTCGGCGGCGGAGTCAGCAGGGACACGATGACCAGGGTGGCCACGCTCACGACGAGCCCGGGGTAGAGGATGGGCACCCCGAGGAGATCGCCGTCGATCACGTGCTGGGGCGCCACCTTCTGGCACACCATCTGGGCCGCACCCTGCACCCCGACCACGACGGTCCCGAGCACGATCGACCAGAGCCCCCCCTGCCGGGTGGCGCGGCGCCAGGCGAGCGCGGCCAGGAGCGCCGGCGTGATGGCCGCCCCGTAGAGCGTGTAGGCGAGGTAGCTGGTCTCGAGCACGGACGACGACTGCGTCGCCATGAGCCACGCGAGGGCGCCCAGGAGCACCACGAACCCCTTCTGCATCCAGACCACCTTCTTCTCGTCGGCCTGGCGCCCCATCAACGACTGGTAGATGTCGCGGATGAGGTTCGTCGTCGGCGAGAGGAGGTAGTTCATCGCGGTCGACAGGACCACGGCGCACGCGGCCGCGAGCAGCAGGAAGCCGACGATCCGCGGGACGTAGGGGGACCGGGCCGCCTCGATGACGATGGTCCGGGCGTCCCACACGTTGGGCATGAGGGCGTTGCCGAAGACCGCGATGAAGACCACCACCGTCTCCACGATGATCGTGCCGATGATCCAGAAGAGGACCGCCGAGCGCGCCGCGGCCGCGGTCTTCGCGCTGTAGAACTTCTGGTACATGCTCTGGATGCCCATCAGGAGGAGCATCGTCGAGAGCGCGTAGCCCAGGGCCTTGACGATCGGATAGCGCCCGAAGTCGGGGTTGAAGGCGGCGAAGTGCTCCGGCGGCAGGGGGTGGGCGCCGCCCGGGTGGATGCCCGACCAGCCGCCGGCCGACAGGTACAGGAACGGCAGGGCCAGCACGCAGGCGAGCACGATGATGATGCCGTTGGGGAGGTCGGTGTAGGCGACCGCGATCATGCCCCCGAGCGCGGTGAAGAGGATGACCAGCAGGGCGGTGATGAGCTGCCCCAGGTCGGCGCTGATCAGGGAGTCGAGGTCGACTCCCTTCACGGCCAGCACCGACGAGCGCTGGGCGGCGCCGCCGGCGGTCGGCTTGAACTCGATCAGCTCGGACGAGGTGCGCGCGGCCAGGATCGTGCCCCCGGCCGTCTCGATGCGCGTGAGGTCGCCGGTGCGCGTCTTGGACTTGATCGCCGCGGTCGCGACGCTCTCGATCGGCGTCGCGCCCTGCCGCACGTAGTAGAGCCGGCCGGGGTCCTTGAAGCGCTTGACCTCGACGGCGCGCACGCGCTGCTCGCCCGCCGGCCCTTTCAGCGTCACGTAGGAGGCGCCGCCCGGGCGCTGCGTGAGCACGTTGAGGATCAGGCCCCCGGCCTTGAACTGGTAGCTCACGATGGTCACGAAGCTGATCACCAGGGCCACGGCGCCGATGACGCGCGCGGCGCGACCGTAGCGCTGGTCGAGGATGTCACCGATGGTGTACTGCCCGAACGTCCGGATGCGGCCGGCCAGGAAGTAGATGACGGCGATGCCGATCCAGGCCCCGGCGGGCATCCACAGGCTCGACAGGCCCGCGCGGTACGCGTACTCGGCGCCGGCGATGAAGGTGCCCGAGCCGATCCAGGTGCAGACCAGCGTGAACACCATCACCGGCACCGACAGCGTCCGGCCCGCCACCATGAAGTCCTCCTGGCTCTTCACGCGGCGGGCGCGGATGAAGTTCAGCGCCATGAGCACGACGAGGTAGCCGAGGATCAGCCACAGGTAGAGGGTCATGGGGTCTCCAGTTGGCGGCGCCGGCAGCATAGCGCGTCTGGGGACACGTTCCTACCCCGCAACGCCCCGTCCGCCCTTGGGTATTTCACCCTACCGCGCGGTCTGTACCTGGAGTCAACGCGGCGCCGTCGGGCCAGGCGAGGAGGAGCCGGTTCTGCGGCGTGATGAGGGTGGCGGTGCGATCTGCCCCCACCATGCCGGTCAAGATGTCCCCGGGGGCGCACCAGGGCCCCGGCAAAGTCTTTTCGGCGTCGTGCTTTCAAGTAGATAGGGTTGGGGACTGGCGCCGCCCGCGCGTTTG
>JACRCY010000404.1 GCA_016218785.1 Deltaproteobacteria bacterium | reverse complement strand
GCGGATCGTCGAGGTCCACCCGCGGCAGCCGGCCAGCGGGCGCGGCGACGACTACCTCCCCGACGCCGGCCTCGCGGAGCGAGCAGATGGTGCGCGTCAGGAGCGGCATGCCCGCCACCACCCGCTCCGAGGCGGCGACCGCCTCGAGGTCGTTGAGCAGCAGGAAGGCCCGCGTGACGCGCTCGCCCATGCCAGGGCGTCGTTGCAAGCCCCTTGCCACGCCCCGCGCAGTGCGTCACACCCCTGGCCGGGGCCCTGCTCCGGAGCACGAAAGCCCCGTCGGACCACGCAGTTGCCCCAAACGCCCACACCGCCCCACCCGGCGCCCGGTGTTCAACCCTCAACGCTCGACCTTCGACGGCCTGTCGGGCCTTGGGCGGATCGGCGGCCGCCGGCTACCTGAGTCTCGCCCCGGGCCACGGGAGCGAGGAAGGCGTCACTGGGTCCGCGCCTCAGCGTCGGTGCGGCTGCGGTTTCTGTCGCGTCACGCGGAGCCTCCGCCGCCAATACCCGGGCCGGCGACGCACGTGCGCGAAGGCGAGCACTCGCAGGTGATCGGCCAGCTCGACGAAGACCAGCGAGTAGGGGAAGCGATGTACCTGGCACCGCCGGACATCAAGCTCCACCGGCACGCCGGGGACGCGCGGCCAGGCAGATGGAGTGGCCACCAGCCGCTGCTTCGCAGCTTCGGTCTCGGCGAGCAGGTCGATGCCGAGTCCGGGGTGCCTCTCCTCGTACCAGACGGCGGCCGCCTCGATCTCGCGGCCAGCCGCGCCGTCCAGGCGGACCGGCTTGCTCATTTCCGCCGGAGCTTCGACGCGATCCTGCCGATGGCGCTGTCCCAGTCCTTGCCGGTGGACTGGCCCCTCAGGGCACGACGCGCGCGACGCTCGATCTCGGTCGCCCAAGCACGTTGCACCACTGCCGGATCCTCGCCGTCCTCCTCCAGGTCGAGGCTCTTGACCAGTTCTCTGGCGAGGCGAGCACGCTCCTCCATCGGCAGCTTCAGTGCTTCCGCCAGCAGGTGTCTTGGCGCCATGGTCATAGTGTAGCCGGGTCCAAGACGTAGGTCGATCCGGTCATCGGGTCAGCACGGCGAGCAGCACCGTCGGGTGTTCGGTGCCTCGGAGCCGGTAAGGCCACCTGATCACCGCGCGTTGACGCGCAAGGCCCGCTTCGCGCCCGCAGCGACGGTAGCGAGGAGCCCCCGGGCCACGGCGACGCGAGTGGCCAGATCGCGGGCGGCACGCGCGACCGGCCCGTCGCTCGTCCCGGGGCCGGTGGCGGCGCGGCCACCGGTACCGACCACGACGCGCCCGGCGGCCACCACGGCGCGCACCCGCTCGATCGCGGCCAGGTCGCTGGTCGGATCCCCGTCCACGACGAGCAGGTCGGCGCGCGCGCCGGGCGCGAGCACGCCCCGGTCGCGGCGCCCGAGGAGCGCCGCCGCGCCGCCGGTCGCCGCGCGCAGGCACTCGACGGCGCCGAGTCCGGCGCGGTGCATGGCGTAGAGCTCGTCCTGGGGCCGCCCGTGCAGGCAGAACCCGTACGCCGCGTCGGTGCCGAAGCCGAGCGGCACGCCGGCGTCCCGCAGCAGCAGCAGGTTGGCCGCGGCCACGCGCACCGCCTCGCGGGCACGCGCCTTCGGGAGCCCGGCGGCGATGCCGGCCGGCATCACGGCGCCCGCGGCCGCGTACGCGTCGCAGAACGCGCCCCACTCGCGCCGCACCCAGTCGGGTGCCACGCCGCCGTAGCGCGGATCGCGATCCCAGCGCGCCTCGGCGCCCCGACACGCCGCCTCGAACACCCACAGCGTGGGGCAGACCGGCACACCCGCGTCGCGCACGCGCGCGAGCGTCTGCCCGTCGAGCGGATCGAACGCCGAGTGCATCAGCGCGTCGACCCCGCCGTGGAGCGCCGCGCGGTAGTCGGCGGCCGAGTGCGCGTGCGCCAGCACGCGCAGCCCCGCCGCGTGGGCCGCGCTGACGACCGCCGCGAGCACCGGCGTCGGCATCACCGGCAAGGCCTTGCCGCCGTAGCTCTCGTGCATCACCGCGACCTTCACGTGGTCCACGCCGGCAGCGCTGAGCCGCTCCACGGCGCGGGCGGCGGAGGCGGAGGAGGCGCACGTCTCCACCACGCCCAGGGAAGCGAGCCGCGGCGAGAGCCAGTCGAGCGGGTAGCCCAACGGCGCGGTCACGATGGGACCGGCGGCGAGCACGGCCGGGCCGCTGCCCGGCTCGGCCGCAGCGCGGCGCCGGAGCCCGACCACCAGCGGCGCGGCGCACCCCATGTCCCCGACGGTGGTGACCCCGGCCCTGAGGGTCACCTCCAGGTTGCGCTGCACCTGCGCGAGCGAGATGGGCTCGCTCGGCCCGAACAGGCCGGCGCGGGCGATGTGGACGTGAGCGTTGCACAGGCCGGGCAGCACCGTGGCGTCGCGCACGTCCCACGCGTCGTGCGGCGGGCGCTCGCGCGGGTCCACGGGCCGGAGCGCCGCGATGCGCTCGCCGGCCACCTCCAGGCGCCAGTGCCCCCGCCTGAGCGCCGCGCCGTCGAACAGCCGGTCGCAGATCAGCGTGAGGCGCCGGGCGGTCACGCGCCGGTGGTCACTCCCCCAACGGGAGGAAATCGTCGAACGTCAGCACGATCTCGCCCTGCTCCGGCTGTCGCCGTGGCGGATCCTTGGAGTAGATGATCGGGATGGTCGCCACGCGGAAGACCCCGTAGCTCGAGGCGTTGTTCTTCGGCACCTCGGCGAGGAAGACGTCGATGTAGTTCCACGTGTCGCCGTTCGCGTCCGGCAGCGTCTGCAGGAGGGTGATGTTGCTGGCGCGAAAGTTGAAGCAGAAGCGCTTGCTCGACGACAGGCGGATCGTGTCCTGCACCGTGACCGTCGGCAGCAGCACCGAGATCACGCGCACGGTGATCGACAGCTCCCCCTCGGGCATGCCCGGCTTCGACGAGATGGAGTGCACGACGTACTCGCCGTCGGCCGGGATCGCGGTGACCAGGGGCGCGGTCTGCTCGTCGGGCGGCAGCAGGCCGTTCGACGCCTCCTTCACCGTCCCGTCCGCGTGCCAGAAGGCCGACCCGCACGGGTCGATGGAGCCGGTGCCGGCGGTGGCCGCCGTGACGTCGCCTGGATCGATCCAGATGAGGCTCATGTCGGTCGGCTGGCCGTTGCCGCACTCCCCGGGCATGACGAAGAGGAGGCGGGCCGGCCCGGGGGTCGTGGCGTTCGAGGCCCGCTGGATCACGACGCCGGTGACGTTGGTCGGCTGCGAGAAGCTGACCATCTCCCGCTCGCCCGTGTCGGTGAAGTGGTAGCGGTACGCCTCCTTGCCCTGGAGGGTGAGGTCCTTCGCGAGCGGGTCGGTGTGCCACCGGATCTCGTCGCCGTTCGGGCTGCCGTCGGTGTCGAGGTCGCCGAGCGAGTCGGACGCGAGCGCGTTGGTCCCGTACTTGAACTCGAGGATGTCGGGCATCCCGTCGGCGTCGGTGTCGAGCAGCGTGCTCTCCGTGCGGATCAGCATCTCCTCGCAGTCGGTGAGGCCGTCGCCGTCGGTGTCCAGGTCGGGCGCGAAGGCGTTGGGGAGGTAGGTCTGCGGTAGCGGGCACTCGGCCGGCCACGGGGCCAGGCTCTCGGGCGTGGCGTTGGGATCGACGCAGTCGGGCCGCATCACGACGTTGCCCGCGCCGTCGACGTCGCAGTCGGGAGCGCAGTAGCAGACGGGGGGCGGATCGGACGTCACGGGGCACCCGCCGGCCGGGCAGCACCCGCCGACCGTGGCGGGGGGCGTCCCCTTCGGGTTGCACGGCGGCAGGTTCGTGCGCAGGGGGTCGAGGCCCACCGAGCGCATGAGGTACTCGAGGCGGTCCGAGAGCATGTCGCCGTCGGTGTCGGCGTTCTGCGGGTCGGTGCCGATCTCCAGCTCCAGCTCGTCGGGGAGCCCGTCGCCGTCGCTGTCGACCTTGATCCCGGTGGGGGTCGGCTGGGCGTTGCGGTTCGCGACCAGCAGCTCCTTGCGGAGGTAGACCGACTGCGTGCTGTCGAAGTTGATGGGGCTGTACAGGCACCCGACCGCAGCCGAGTCGCCGGCGGGGCAGGCGCCGGTGGCCTCGGCGGCCGTGGGCCGCGCGCCCGTGGGGTAGGTGTAGAGCGACCCCTCGCCCGCGATGGCCAGGTCGGTGAGGAGAGAGATGGCGCCGACGTCGTCCGTCCCCGAGGCGTTGTAGCCCGGATCGCGCTGGTAGATGCTGTGGAGCCACAGCTCCTGGGCGCCGTTGTCGATGGCGAACGCCTTCATGTCGCGGATCATCTCGACGTAGAGGGCGCGCTCGCAATCGGCCGGCGGCGGCTCCATGTCGCCGCAGAACTTGTCGGTGTAGGCGCAGGTGCACCCCGTGCCGCTGCTCCCGTCGGGGCAGCTCACCGGGGCCACGTTGTCGAGCTTCGGGTTCTGGGAGTTGCACCACAGGCTCGACAGCGTCTGGGTCGGCGCCCCGTACGCGAGCAGGACGACCACGTACTTGGTGCGGGCGCGCAGCCCCTTCGGCGTCTGCAGCACGTCGCCGGTGATGAAGCTCGAGGCCAGCGACAGGGCCGACATGATGTCGCGCCCGTAGGCGATCGGATCCGCGCAGCGGAGGGCCGCGACGGCGTCGGTGGTGACGCGGGTGTAGCCGTCGGGCGTCAGGTTCGCGAGGCCGCACGGCGTCCCCTTGAGGGCGCTCGCGTAGCGGATGACGCCGTAGGTGTAGTTGGGGCCGCCGAAGGTCCGGATCACCTTCTGGACCGAGTCGGCGCGCTGCTGCCCGTAGCAGCCGGGCGCGGGGGCCGTGGTGCACTCGGGCTGCTTGTCGGCCAGCGAGGTGTCGACGAGGAAGAGCACCTTGACCGGGAAGCCGCGCTCGGTGGGGTCCTCGGTGCAGAGGTCCCCGGAGAGCACCAGCTTGTTCGGCTGCACCGGCTCCTTGTCGTAGCCGTAGAGACTGGCGTCGGTGCACGCGAGGCCCCAGAGGGCGACGGCGGCGAGCAGCAGCCTGGCGGGGACCGGGGTCATATGCCCGTTTCCTGGAGCGGGCCGTCGAAGTCGCCGTAGAGCGCGCGATCGGTCCCGGCCTCCGTGGTGAATACGCACTGGAAGGAGCCCGACACGTGCCCGCCGACGGCGAGGTCGCTGTCGAAGGTGCACGTCCCCTCTTTCAGCGTCGGGAAGTCGATGCCGTCGGGCGCGATGTGGCGACAGCTCGTGGCCGGCAGGCCGTCCTGGTCGTACGCCAGGGACACGTAGAGCCCGTCGTAGACGCCCTGGTCGTTCCAGACGAGCTTGCTCACCCACG
>JACRCY010000042.1 GCA_016218785.1 Deltaproteobacteria bacterium | reverse complement strand
TGGAGGCCCTCATGCGGCGCGCGGCCGCGCGCGGGTCGGCGTCCGCGCAGCTCGAGGCGGCGCGGACCTGCGCCCGCCTGGCGCGCGAGCGCGCCCGTGTGGCCGAGGGCGGCCTGCGCTCCGACGCGGCCCGGGCGTTCGCGCGCGCCCAGTTCGCGGCCTGGCGCGCTGGCGCCGGCTCGACCTCGCACGACGAGTTCCTCTGCGACCGGGCGATCGCGTGCATGGGCGCGTTCGCGCCGGACGTCGTGGTGGTGGCGTTCGGCGAGATCGACTGCGCGCACTACGGCTCCTGGTCGCGCTACGTCGAGGCCATCCGGCGCACCGACGAGCTGACCTGGCGGCTGTGGCGCGCGGTGGAGCGCCTGCCGGCCTACCGGGGGCGCACGCTGCTGCTGGTCCTCCCGGATCACGGCCGCGAGCTGGAGCGGCCCGGCGGCGACGGGTTCGTCCACCACAGCGACTTCTACACGGGTGTCGGCGCGGACGAGGCCTGCCGCCGCGTGTGGCTGCTCGCGCTCGGCCCCGGCCTCGCCGCGGGCCGCACCCTGACGGCGGCGCACCCCATCACGAGCACGGCCGCCACGGGCCTCGAGTGGCTGGGGCTGGCCGCTTCGCCCGGCGCGGCCCCGTCGCTGCTGGGCCTGGCACGCAGCGCCGGCCGGCGCACCTGACCGCACGCGCACCCAGGACCGACGACCTCGTCGCGGCGCGGGTGGCTAGCGCGCGGGGCCTGGGGCACCGCCCCCGGCGACGAGGGCCTCGCGGGCCTTCGCATGACTGCTCTGGTGGTCCGGGAGCTGCAGCACGCGCCGGTAGCTCGCGGCAGCGTCGGCGGCGCGGCCCGAGAGCGCAAGGGCGCGGGCGTGTCCCAGCAGACACACGGTGCGCATCGGCGGGCTCATCTCCTCCAGATGGCGGAGGCCCTCGTCGAACTGCATGAGGGCGTCCGCGAGTGCCGCGCGCGCCAGGTGCACGTTGCCGATGCGGCACCGCGTCTCGGCATCGGCATGGTCGAGCTCGAGCGCCTTGCGGTACGCGGCGAGCGCCTCGTCGTGGCGGCCTGCCTGGTAGGCCGCCAATCCGCGGCTGACGAGGTTCCAGGCTTCGTCACGATGCGGCGGCCTCAGGCTCGCGGCCACCGCCACTACGGCGAGGTAGGCCGCCCTGGCGTCGGCCGCCATCCAGGTCACCGCCCCGTCGCGGACCGCCGGCGCGAAGCGCTCGTCTCCGGCGTCCTTGCCGTGTTGCTCGCGCCACTTCGCGAGCTTCGCTGTCGCCCCGTGGGCCGCGCCCTGCGCGGCGCGCGCGCGGTTCGCCGTGACCGTCAGCCTCAGCGGGCGGTTCCAGGCGGGTGCCGGTGCCGGTTGCGCGGCAGCTTCGCGCGCCGCGTTCCGCAAGACCCTGGCGGCGTCCGCCTCGCTCAGGAAGCGCGCCGCGCCCGTCTCGTCGTGCCAGCGTACCGCGACCGCCCGGACGCGGGGGGCGATGTCGCGGGCGTCGGCGACGGCGCCCTCGTCGCCGACCACGAGCACCGGTGACATGCCGAGCGCGGACAGTCCCAGAACCGCGATCCCCACCTCTCCCGTCTCCACCCCGTTGATGGTGACCCGCCTGACGTAGTCGTTGACGGTGTGGGGACGGAAGCCACGGGCACCTGCCCGGGCGTGGAAGCCTACCAGCGCGGCGATCTTGAACTCGGGACCGGCGACGCCGAAGAAGGGCCAGCGCCACTCGCGGCTTGCCTCCGGACGGATCACCCGCAGGCCGAGCCTCGCCAGGCGGTCGTGATCGAGGGCGCGGTCGTGGGAATCGGCCACGACGATGCAGGCGTAGCCCGCGTCGCGGAAACCCTGAGCAACGGCGGCCACGTCGGAGGTGAGCAATCGGCGGCCAAGGTCGTCCTCCCCGACGAACAGCGCTCCGGCCGTGGCCGATCCCGACGTGATGTCGTCGTCTGTCTCGATCAACGCGCAGGGACGGTCCGCCGCCTTCCCGCCGACGGGCGGTGCCCCGGCGCACGAGGTCAGACACGCGAACAGGACGACTCGGATGACATTCGGCGAGCGAAGCGCCATGGCGAGCACCAGCCCTACTTCGCGCGCCGCCGCGCCAGCTGATCGAAGAAGCCGAAGATGCGCGCGTCGAGGTCGCGCGGCAGGCCGGGGTCGGCGGCCATCTCGTCGGCGAGCGCGTTGCGGAAGTGGCCGAGGAGCTCGACCGTCTCCGACCGCAGCTGCGCCGCGCGGCGCCGCGCCTGGCCATCGACGGCCGCGACCGCGTCGGCGCGCGCGGAGAGGAGCCCGTGCAGCCGCTCGCCCTGGTCGATGTACGCCAGGGCCCAGTCGAGCAGCGACTTGCCGTCGGCCACCGGGAAGATGCTCAGGTCGGGCTCCATGCCGGAGATGGCGGCGCGACGGCTCAGGGCCGCCGCCGCCTCGTCGGCGTAGCTCCGGCGGAGCACCCCGAGCGAGGGGATGAGCGCCTCGCGGCAGCGACTCGCCGCGTCCTGCACCCGGGGCGGCATGCGCGGGTGCTCCATGTAGGCGGTGCAGAGGTGCCAGATGGCGGTCCCGAGCGCGTCGTGGACGCCGTCGGCGTGGGCCAGCTCGCCGGAGAGCGGGAGCCCTTCGGTCAACGGCGCCGGCAGCGCTTCGATCTCCTCGCGCCTGGCCGCGAGCAGCGCGCCGTAGGTCCGGCCGATGGCGCTCGCCGTCAGGGCCTCGGTCTGCCCCTCCAGCAGGTTGCCGAGGCCCATCTTCAGGTCGCCGAGGGTGAGATCGCGCATCGACCCAGGCTACCACAGGCAGGCATCCATGATCATCCGCGCGTGGAACGTGGTACCCTGGAGATCGGGATGACGCTCAGGAAGGGGCTGCTCCTCGTCGGTGCGACCTTGGTCTCGGCGGCCGTGGTCGCGGCCTGCGGCATGGCCGAGGACGAGGTCGGACGCCGCACGTGGCCCATCACCGCCTACTGCACGGCCACGGTCACGGGCGTGGGCGACCGTGACGTGGAGACCGACTACCTCCCGCACGTGGTGCAGTGCGAGAACGGCGCGGCCGACATCGAGGCGCTCCGCGCCCAGGCGGTAGCCGCGCGCACGTTCCTCTACTACAAGCTGGAGACCGCGGGGCACATCGGCGACGGCCAGGGGGACCAGGTCTACTCCTGCGGCAGGACGCCGGCCGCCGATCACCTCCAGGCGGTGGCGGACACGGTGGGGATCGTGCTCACGTACCATGGCGACGTCATCTGCGCCTTCTACGTCGCCGGCGCCACGCAGTCGCCGCCGGCGTGCCAGGGGAACACCGGCGCCTCGACCGAGACCTACGTGACCTACAACGACGGGCTCTCGGGCGACTCCATCCACCAGAGCACGCTCGGCTGGGTGGACCCCGCCAACTTCCGCAACCGCGGCTGCATGTCGCAGAACGGCGCCCAGTGCCTCGAGAGCGCGGGGCGCGACTGGCAGCAGATCCTGCGCTTCTACTACGGCGCCGACATCGGCATCGAGCGGGCCGTCGGACCGTGCGTACCCGTGCAGGAGGACGCCGGCGCGGCCGACGCGCCCGCGGCCGCCGACGCGACTCCTGCGGCGGATGGCGGTGCGCCCACGGACGGCAGCGCGGCCGGCGAAGGCGGCGCGGAGGGCGACGGCGGC
>JACRCY010000408.1 GCA_016218785.1 Deltaproteobacteria bacterium | reverse complement strand
TGCGGCCCGCCATCACCTCGTCCACGGCGCGGCGGAGGTTCGGGCGCCCGTACTGGAACCGCTGGTCCCAGCCCGGCAGGCTCTGGTACTTGGTCGGGTTGTCGATCCGCAGGCCGCTCACGTTCCACTGGTTGAGCGAGCCGGAGACCGGGGTGGTGATCGTGCGCTGGTCGAGGGCCTTGAACTCGGCGTCGGCCGGCTCGACGCCCGCGGCCCACTCGAAGACCAGGTCGGCGCTCTCGTAGCGGTCGGTGCGCCACCAGACCTCGCCGCGGAGCTCGACCGTCGGCGTCTGGTCGGGGTCGACCCGCTGGAACCAGAGGGGCTCGGTGACCTCGACGACCGGCGGGATGCGGCCCGCCATCACCTCGTCCACGGCGCGGCGGAGGTTCGGGCGCCCGTACTGGAACCGCTGGTCCCAGCCCGGCAGGCTCTGGTACTTGGTCGGGTCCGGGCTCGCCCCGCGCGACTCGGGCACGTCCACGTCGTCGATGGTCTGGATGTAGAGCTGCCGGATCTCGCCGCTCGTCAGGCGGCGCACGCCGTTGGGATCGGTCGTGAAGCTGCGCGGGCGCGGCAGATCGGCCTTGAGCGCGGCGGCGTAGAGGATGCCCGTCATCCCGGCGGTGATCGCGGTGGCGCCCGAGGCGCAGCCGTCGCTCGGCACGCCCATGAGCACCTGCGCCCCGTAGTTCGAGCAGTTGTCGAAGTTGAGGAACGTGGTGGCCTGCGGCAGGGACCCGCTGTCGTGGCGGACGGCGTGGACGTTCAGGGTGTGGTTGTTGGCGCCGGGGAGGTTCTGGTGGAAGCTGTCCTCGTCGCCGGTCGCCGCGGAGATCGCCACCCCCTCCTCCCAGGCGTACTCGATGGCCGCGAGCCCCTGGGGCGTGTTGTTCAGCGCGCCCATGGCCACGTTGAAGACGCTGGCGCCGTTGTCCACCCCGTAGATGATCGCCTCGGCGAAGCGGTTCCCGTCCGCGATGAAGCCGTCGGCGGTGCGGCACATGATCATCATGCAGGTGGGGCACACGCCGGCGCGGCCGCGGCCGTTGTCGGCCTCGGCGGCGGCCAGCCGCATCTCGCCGTGGCCGTGGCCGAAGCGGGTGTCGTCGTAGGGATCGTTGTCGTCGTCCTTGAAGTCCCAGCCGCTGATGTCGTCGACGTACCCGTTGCCGTCGTCGTCGACCCCGTCGGAGAAGATCAGGATGAGGTCCTGCACGTCGATCATGCCGTTGCTGTTGACGTCGCTGACGCGCGGGTCGCACGGCGTCTTCGGCGTCTGGTGCCCCGACTCAGTCGTGTAGTCCTGCACGTTGAAGAAGCCGTCACCGTTGGCGTCGTAGGGATCGCCAGCGTAGCTCGCCGTACGGCAGGCGGGGTCGGGCTCCGGCAGCTCGCCGCGGTTGAGCCACAGCTGGTTCACGTAGTCGGGCTCGCTCCAGTAGACCCCGGAGTCGAGCACCGCGATGACGATGCGGCGGTCGCCGGTGGTGATCTGCCAGGCGCGGTCGGCGTGCATGCCCGATCCCATGGGGATCTCGGCCGCGCGCACCTGCTCGTGCATGGAGGCGGGCACGAAGCTCCACACCCACCACTCGCCGTCGTAGTCAGGATCGTTGGGCCAGGTGGACGGGTCCGAGAGGTCGGTCACGGAGGGATCTGGCGGCCAGGCGAGGCTGGCACCCGGCGCCAGGAGGGCCGACAGCAGGACGGCGACGGCGAGCGTGCGGGTCATGGGTACCTCGGGCAACTGTTTCCCGACGGCATCATACGCCGGAGAGCCGGCCGGCGGCAACGGGAGGCTGGAGGCTGAAGGCCGGCGGCTGGAGGGTCCCGAAGATGTCCGGCAGGCGCGCAAGAAGCCTGTGGACGCAGGACCCCCGGCCGGACTATTACCGTCCGCGGAGGTCATTCATGGGCGGATTCTTCTCGGTCGCGTCGCGCGAAGACTGCGTGGCCGACCTGTTCTTCGGCACCGACTACCACTCCCACTTCGGGACCCGACGCGGCGGCTTGGCCGTGATGGAGCGCGGCGGCATCACGCGCTTCATCCACGACATCACCAACGCCCAGTTCCGCTCGAAGTTCGAGGACGACGTCAAGAAGATGCACGGCTTCCGGGGCATCGGTGTCATCAGCGACAACGAGGACCAGCCGCTGATCATCGGCTCGCACCTGGGCGCCTACGCGATCGTCACCGTGGGCGTGATCAAGAACTCCGACGAGCTGGTGCGCGGCGCCTTCCAGCAGCGGACGCATTTCTCCGAGATGAGCGGCGAGGGGATCAACTCCACGGAGCTGGTGGCCACGCTCATCAACCAGGCGCCGAGCTTCGCGGACGGCATCGAGCGAGCGCTCAACGCCGTCGAGGGGTCGTGCTCGCTGCTCCTCCTCACCGAGCAGGGGATCTACGCGGCTCGCGACCGGCTGGGCCGGACGCCGGTCGTCGTTGGCAAGAAGGACGGGGCCTGGGCCGTCTCCATGGAGACCTGCGCGTTCCCGAACCTGGGGTTCGAGACCGAGCGGTTCCTGGGCCCGGGCGAGGTGGTGCGGGTGACCGAGGGGGGCTGCGAACGGCTGAAGGCGCCCGGCAACCGTCTCCAGATCTGCGCCTTCCTCTGGGTCTACTACGGCTACCCGGCGTCCAGCTACGAGGGGATCAACGTGGAGGCGGCGCGGTATCGCTGCGGCGCCGCGCTCGCCAAGAGCGACACGGTCGAGATCGACACCGTCGCCGGCATCCCCGACTCGGGCGTGGCGCACGCCATTGGCTACTCCAACGCCGCCCAGCTCCCCTACACGCGCCCCTTCGTGAAGTACACGCCCACTTGGCCGCGCAGCTTCATGCCGACGGACCAGCGAGTGCGCGATCTCGTCGCGCGGATGAAGCTGATCCCCATCCAGGACCTCATCCAGGGTAAGCGCATCCTCTTCGCCGACGACTCGATCGTGCGCGGCACGCAGCTCCAGGACACCATCCGCCGGCTGTACGACCAGGGCGCGCGCGAGGTGCACATGCGGCCCGCGTGCCCGCCGCTGGTCTTCGGGTGCAAGTTCCTCAACTTCTCCCGCTCGCGCTCCGCGCTCGACCTGGCCGGCCGCAAGGCCATCAAGGAGCTGGAGGGGCGCGACGACGTCCACCTCGACGAGTACGCCAACCCGGGCAGCGATCGCTACGCGGCCATGGTGGAGCGCATCCGCCACCGCCTCCAGCTCACCACCCTGCGGTATCAGCGGCTGGCCGACCTGGTGCACGCCATCGGGCTCCCCAAGGAGAAGCTCTGCACCTACTGCTGGGACGGGGCGGAGTAGCCAAGGCCGCGGTGCGCCTCTACCTCGTCAGCCCGACCCACTACCTGCCCGACGGACGCCTGGTGAAGTCCGTCCGCTACTGGACCTCGGGCGTCACCCTCCCCTACCTCAAGGCGCTCACGCCGCCGGGTCACGAGGTCACGCTCTGCGACGAGCTGATGACGGGACAGGACGTGGACCTGGGGCGCGACTGCGACCTGGTGGGCCTGACCGCCATGGGCCCGCAGATCGCGCGCGCCTTCGACCTGGCCGACGCCTTCCGCGCCCGCGGCCGCCGCGTGGTGCTGGGCGGGCCGTGGGTGTCGCTCGACCCCGACTCGGCCGCGGCGCACGCCGACGCGGTCGTGGTCGGCGACGCCGAGGGGGTGTGGGGACGCCTGCTACGCGACGCGGCCGTCGGGCGCCTGCGCGCCCGGTACGCGGGGCCGCCCGCCGACCTCGCAACGGCGCCGGCGATCGACTACGCCGACCTCAGGCTCTTCGACTCCGCCGCCTACGCGCGCA
>JACRCY010000402.1 GCA_016218785.1 Deltaproteobacteria bacterium | reverse complement strand
GTGCGGCAGGCACCGCTCGGGAGGCGCCGCGCGCGGCGCCAGCAGCCCCGGGGCGCGCGGCGCCCGCGGGTGCGAGTGACCCCGAAAACTCGACGGGGTGGTGGGGGTGTGCAATAATCGCCGTCGGTGTGCCGGGTTGCGAGCATGGTGGCAGGTTCCTTGACCACGGTGGTGGTGGTGGTCGTGGTGGCCGCGGGGGCCGGGTTCGCAGGCGTGGGGGTAGGCTGCTGCAAGCGTGCCGCGAAGCCGGCGGCCGTGGACAAGCAGCTGACGGGTCGGGGCGCAGGGAAGGGGACCCGGGAGGTAGCACGCGGCGCGGCGCGGGCCCCGCTCCGGGAGCGCGAGGCCGCGGCCGCGGCTGACCGCATCAAACCGCCGCAGCGCTGTTTCCCGGGCGACACGCCGCTCTCGCCGCCGCGCTCGCACGACTCCCTCGTGGACCGCGCGGGCGCCCGGTTCGAGGCCGCGGACTTCGAGACCGCCCTGGTGTGCGCCGAGGAGGCCGCCCAGGAGAACCCCGACTCGGTGGAGGCGCACCACGGCCGGGCCCTGGCGCTCGCCCAGCTCGGCCAGCTCAACGAGGCCCGCGACGCCATCACGCGCGCCCTGGCCCTCGACCCCGACGACCCCGAGACCCTGGCGGCGGCGGCCGACCTCTACGTGAACCGGCTCGGCCCCTCGACCCAGCTCACCGAGATCGGGCTGGCCTACGCGGAGCGCGCCTCGCGGCTCCTGCGGCGCGGCCAGCAGCCCCGCCTCGCCGCCCGCGTGGCCCTCATCGAGGGGCAGGCACTGAACGACCTGGGCCGCGCCAGCGAGGCGTTGCCGCGCATCGAGCACGCCCTCCAGATCCGGCCCGACGACGTCGAGACGCGCTACGAGCGCGCCGTGGCCTACTTCGAGGTGTGCAAGTTCACGGAGGCGAAGGCGGGCCTGGAGTGGGTGCTCAAGCGGGACCCCGACCACGCCTACGGCCACCACTACCTCGGCCTCACCCTCGAGCGCTCGGACGAGGCGGCGGCCCGGCCGCACTTCGCCCGGGCCCGCGCACTCCGGCCCCGCGACTTCGGCGTGCCCGTGACGCTCGCCCCCGCGGACTTCCAGAAGCTCGTCGACGAGGTCGTGGCGCAGCTCCCGGCCGAGGCTCGCGACGCGCTCACCCGCCTCCCGCTCGAGATCACGGACCTCCCCGCGCTCGCCGACCTGACCGCCGAGGATCCGCCGCTGTCGCCCACGGTGCTCGGCCTGTTCCGCGGTATCCCCGAAGGAGTCACCTGCAAGCCGCCCGAGGGCACGGCGGTCCCGCCCCAGGCCATCGTCCTGTACCGCCGCAACCTCGCCCGCGCCGTGGTCGACCGCGCCGAGCTCAAGCGCGAGGTGCGCAAGACGCTGCTCCACGAGATCGGCCACATGAAGGGCGAGGACGACGCGGCGTTGCGGGCCCGCGGCCTGGAGTAGGCGGCCATCTCCATGAGCGACGTCGACGATCTCAGGGAACGCCTGGCCGCCTTCGAGGCGCGCCTGAAGCAGGAGGAGGGGAAGCTCCAGGCGGTCCAGCGGATCGCGCAGGCGCTCGGCTCCACGTTGAACCTCAACACGCTGCTCACGCTCATCATGGACAACGTGACGGTCCTCCTCGAGGCGGACCGCTCGACGCTCTTCCTCCTCTCCGACGACGGCACCGGGCTCTGGTCGAAGATCATGCAGGGGAACGAGCTGCGCGAGATCCGCCTCAAGCTGGGGGAGGGGATCGCCGGCTGGGTGGCGCAGAGCGGCGAGGTCGTGAACATCCCCGACGCCTACGCCGACTCCCGCTTCCAGCAGGACGTCGACCGCCGCTCGGGCTACCGCACGCGCTCGATCCTCAGCATCCCCATGCGCGACAACGTGGGGCGCATCGTCGGCGTGCTCCAGGTGCTCAACAAGAAGGACGGCCCCTTCACCGCCGACGACGAGAACCTCCTCGGCCTGCTCGGCAGCCAGGCGGCGGTCTCCATCGAGAACTCGAAGCTCTACCACTCGGTCATCGCCAAGAACATCGAGCTGCTCGAGACCCAGGACAAGCTCGAGCAGACGATGCAGGAGCTGGACCTCCTCTTCGAGATCGAGAAGGAGATCAACGCCGCCGCCGACCTCGACGAGCTGCTCAACCGGCTCCTGGGGCGCGCCATGGAGCTGATCGAGGCCGAGGCGGGCTCGATCGTGCTCTTCGACCGGCAGAAGGGGGACCTCTACTTCCGCGCGGCCCACGGCCGCCACGGTGAGCAGCTCAAGAAGCTCCGGCTGCGCCCGGGGGAGGGCATCGTGGGGTGGGTGGCCAAGCGCCGCGAGCCGCTCATCGTCAACGCCCCCAGCCGCGACCCTCGCTGGAACCAGGACATCGCCGCGCGGATCGGCTACGTGCCGCGCAACATCCTGTGCGTGCCGCTGTTGTCGCTGGAGCAGGATGAGCAGCTGGGCTCCTTCGAGCTGCTCTCCAAGCGCGGCCTGAAGCGGTTCGACGACGACGACCTGAAGCTGCTCACCCTGATCGCCAGCCAGGCCGCGCGCGCCGTGCGCCTCGCCCGCGCCAAGGAGGAGCGCCTCAAGGAGAGCCGCCTCGCGGCCATCGGCCAGATGATGTCGGGCGTGCTCCACGACCTCAAGACGCCCATGACGATCATCTCGGGCTACGCGCAGCTCATGGCCATGGTCGAGGATCCAGTGCAGCGCAAGGAGTACGCCAACCAGCTGCAGCGGCAGTTCGAGGTGATGGCGGCCATGACCCGCGAGGTGCTGGCCTTCGCCCGCGGCGAGTCGACCCTGCTCATCCGCAAGGTCTACGTGAACAAGTGGCTGCAGGAGGTCGAGGCCCACCTGCGCCAGGAGTTCGCGGGGCTCAACATCGAGCTGGTCGTCGAGCCGAAGTACGTCGGCGTGACCTGGTTCGACGAGGTCAAGCTCCACCGCGTGGTGCACAACATCGCGCGCAACGCCGCCGAGGCCATGCCCCAAGGGGGCACGTTCAAGCTCACGGTCGAGGCCAAGGCGGGGCGGCTGATCCTGTCCTTCGCCGACACCGGCAAGGGCATCCCGCCCGAGCTGGAGGGGCGCATGTTCGAGACCTTCGCCACCGTCGGGAAGAAGGACGGGACGGGTCTCGGGCTGGCCATGGTCCACAAGATCGTCGAGGAGCACAGCGGGGAGATCTCCTACACCACCGCGCAGGGGCGCGGCACCACCTTCGTCGTGTCGCTGCCGTTGGAGCGGCCGTCGGTCGAGGTCGCCGCCGTCTGCGAGCCGCCGCCCGGGACGCAGGCGCCCCCGGAGGCGTGACGCCCGTCACGGCTGCGTCGCGGCAGCGGGCGCGAGGGGCTCCAGGCGGTAGAACCCGAGCGTGATCGTCCGGGCCGGGACCGCGTGGTCCCCGTACGGCCGGCTCGGGAAGGTCGTCTCGGCGTGGGGGACCAGTCGGTGGCGACGCCCGATCGCCCGGCACTCGGGCCGGATCCCGTCGGCCGGCGCCGCCTCGTGCCCCGCGAACAGGTAGCACGACAGGCCCCGGTAGAAGAAGCGGCACGGGTAGCCGTCGAGGCTCTCGGGCCAGCGGAGGTAGCGGTCCGAATACTCCACCGGCCCGCGGAGCCACCAGACCGGGAACTCGGTGATCACGACGTTGTGCGCCATCGAGCGCTCGGCCGTGATGACGGCGCATCCCTCCGGCAGCGTGCGCACCGTGCGGGACAGGAAGGCGAACTCGCGCTGCGGGTCGAGGGGCTCGCGTACGAGGGGGAAGCGCAGCGCCGAGGTCACGAGCAGGGCGCCGCCGAGCAGCACGAGCGCGGCGGTGCGCGCCGAGCCCTCGAGCCGCGCGGCCGCCGCGGCGACGCCGGTGCCGACGGCGAGCAGGATCAGCGGGTGCACCGGGCTCTGCAGGCGCAGGCGCGTGGTGTCCGACACGTCCACCGCCATGACCATCCAGCCCATGACGAGCACGCCGCCCACGAGGGCCGGCAGGGTGCGCCACCGACCCACCGCCATCCCCGCGACGCCCAAGGCGGCGAGGGCCCACACCGCGGCGGGCGTCCACTCGGGGCGGAGGAGCAGGTTGTGACGCGTGGTGAAGCCGTGGAGGGTGCTCGCCGGCCCGATGTGCATGAACTCCGGCAGCCCCCAGGCGGACTGGACCTGCAGGCGGAACTCCACCCAGGCCGCGGCGAGCAGCGCGACGACGACGAGGCCGACCCACGGCCCAGTGCGGCGCAGGGCCGCGCTCCATCCCGGGCACGCGGGGAGCGAGAGCAGCAGCACGACGGGCCAGGCGGCGAACTCCGGCCGGGCTTGGACGACCACCGCGATGAGCGCGGCGGCGAGCGCGAAGCGCAGCGTCTCGCCCGTCTCCCACGCCCGCAGCCAGGCGAGCCAGGCCAGGAGTGCGACGCAGATGCCGAGGTTGAAGAAGGACTCGGTGGCCGAGATGCGCAGCACGGCCGGCCAGCAGGCGTAGCCGACGGCCGCGATCCAGCCTGCGCTCGCGTGGCCGGTGAGGCGGCGGCCGAGCGGCACCAGGAGGAGGACGCTCGCCGTGCCCAGCAGGGCGTTGGTGGTGAAGACGACCTCGGGGTGGCGGCCGAAGACCGAGGTCAGGAGGTAGAAGAACGCGTAGTAGGCCTGGCCGTGGTACGGGAAGCCGTCGAGGCGGAAGGCACCTCGCAGGAACTCGTAGCCATGCGCGTTCTCGTGCAGGATCGTGTGGGGCGAGACGAAGAGCCGGAGGCCGAGGGCCAGCAGCCCGACGGCGAGGAGGCCGAGCGCCTGCCGCCCGGCGCCCGGGGCGCGGGGCTCGCGGAGCCAGCGCCGCAGGAGCACGGCCCCGGCCACGGCCACGAGGGCGAAGGCCGCCCAGAGCAGGCAGGTCTGCGCCCGGATCAGGTGACCGCCCGGCAGGTCGATCGGGCCGCGCATCGTCGCCAGCCGGAATATCGCCGGTCTCCTCGCGGTTGCCAAGGGCGACCGATTCCGGTATACCGCGACCGACGGAGTCCCATGATTTCCGTACAGAACCTGACGAAGCGGTACGTGGACACCCACGCCGTGGAGGACCTCTCCCTGGAGGTGAAGGAGGGTGAGGTCCTGGGCTTCCTGGGACCGAACGGCGCGGGCAAGACCACGACCATCCGCATGCTCACCGGGTTCCTGCGGCCGACCAGCGGCACCGCGCGGGTGGCCGGCTTCGACGTCGTCGACGACTCGCTCGAGGTGCGGCGGCGGATCGGCTACCTGCCCGAGAACATCCCGCTCTACCCGGAGATGCGCGTCGACGAGTACCTGAGGTACCGGGCCGCGCTCAAGCGGGTGCCGCGCGGCCAGCGGCAGGCCAACGTCGACCGGGCGGTCGAGCTCTGCGGGCTCAGGGAGGAGCGCCGCCGCATCGTCGGCACCCTCTCCAAGGGGTTCCGGCAGCGCGTGGGCCTCGCGGACGCGCTGGTCCACCGGCCGCCGATCCTGATCCTCGACGAGCCCACCGTGGGCCTCGATCCGAACCAGATCCGCGAGGTGCGCGAGCTCATCCGCGACCTCGGCCAGGACCACACCGTCCTGCTCTCGACCCACATCCTGCCCGAGGTCGAGATGATCTGCGGCCGGGTGGCGATCATCCACCGCGGGCGCCTCGTGGCCGAGGGCACGCCGGAGCGGCTGCGCCAGCAGCTCGAGGGCGGGGGGCGAGTGGTGGTCGAGCTGCGGGGCCCGGGCGTCGACGGCGCCGAGGCCGGTGCAGCGCTCGAGAAGCTCGAGGGGGTGGCGTCGGTCACCGCCCGTCGCCGCGCGCCCGACTGCGAGCTCGAGGTGGTGGTCGCGGGCGACGGCGATCCGCGGGAGGCGATCTTCAGGCTCGCCGTGGAGCGCGGCTGGGTGCTGCTCGGCCTGCGACGAGACGCGGCGTCGCTGGAGGACATCTTCGCGCGGCTCACTACCGAAGAGACCACCGACGCAGCCTCGGCCCCGGAGCCTGCCGCACCCCCACCCGCACCTGCCGAAGGCCAGCCGTCCACGGGCGAAGGGGGCCATGGCGCCGAGGGCGGAGGGGGCGAGGGCGAAAGCGCCCAGGGCAGGGGCACCGCGGAGTCCACGAGCGATGCCGGTGGGGAGTGTGGCGATGGCGGCAACCTCGGGACTGAGGGGGAGAGGTAGCACATGGTGAATGTGCCCACCATTGCCGCGAGAGAGCTCCGTGCGTACTTCTACAGCCCCTTGGGCTACGTGGTGCTGGCGGTGTTCCTGCTGCTGCAGGGCATCGTCTTCTGGCTCTTCATGTCCTTCCTGTCGCAGCCGGGCGCGCCCCCCGGCGCCGTGATGCAGTACTTCTTCGGGGGCACCATCCTCTTCTGGATCGCCGTGCTCGGCGTGACCTCGGCCGCGACCATGCGGCTCGTCGCGGAGGAGCGGCGCTCGGGCACGCTCGAGCCGCTCCTGACGGCGCCCGTGACCTCGAGCGAGGTCGTGCTCGGCAAGTACCTGGCGTCCCTGGGCTTCTTCGTCGCCCTGTGGGTGCCGACGCTGCTCTACGTCGCCATCCTGCGCGGCTACGCCGACGCGCGGCCCGAGTGGGGGCCGATCGCCGCGGGCTACCTGGGCACGTTCCTCGAGGGCGGCGCCTTCCTGGCCGTCGGGCTCCTCGCCTCCGCCATGACGCGCAACCAGCTCGTGGCCTTCATCCTCGCGTTCGTCTTCGCCTGGGCCATCATGCTCCTCGGGGTCCTCGAGAACCTGGTCTCGAGCGAGTGGCTCAAGGCGACGTTCAAGCACGTGCACCTGTTCCGGCAGATGGACGACTTCGGCAAGGGCATCGTGGACACCCGACACCTGGCCTTCCTGGTGTCGCTCACGGCCTTCTCGCTCTTCGCCACGGTGAAGGTGCTCGACGCGCGGAGGGGGGCGTGATGGCCAGGCCCCGGCGTTTCTCCGGTGACGTCAACGCCCTCGTCGGCATCCTGCTGCTCGCGGTCGTGCTGGTGCTGGCCAACTACGTATCCGCCCGGCACTACCGCCGCTTCGACTGGACCCGGGCGCGGGTGTACGCGCTCTCCGACCGCACCATCCAGGTCCTGCGCGGCCTGAGGAGCGAGCTGCGCGTCACCGTCGTCGAGATCCCCGACGCGGCGGTGACGGCCGGCGACGTCTACGGCGCGGTCCGCGAGGTGCTCGACCGCTTCCAGTCGCAGAGCCGGATGGTGAAGGTCGAGTACCTCGACCCGATCCGCGACCCCGAGCGCGCCAAGATCCTCCTCGCCAAGTACCGCATCACCAACTTCGACGTGCAGACCGGGGTCGTCGTCTTCGACAACGGCACCCAGAACAAGTACGTCACGCAGGACGAGATCGTCGAGTACGAGGTGGGCCAGGGTGGCCGCGGCCGCAAGATGAAGGCCTTCAAGGGCGAGGCGGCCTTCCTCGCGGCGTTGATGACGATCAGCGAGAAGCCCCGGACCATCTGCTTCGTGAAGGGGCACCTCGAGGGGGACATCGAGTCGTTCGAGCGCACCGGCTACTCGACCCTCTCCGACGAGCTCCGACGCGACGCGTTCAAGACCAAGGGCGTCGAGGATCTCGCCAGGGCGGGCGTGCCCGCCGACTGCGACGCGCTCGTCGTGGGCGGCCCGCAGCGGGCGTGGCTGCGGCCGGAGGTGGACGCGCTCGAGGCCTGGCTCGCGCGCGGCGGGCGGGCGGTGCTGCTCCTCGGCCCGGTCTTCGACTGGGGCGCCAAGGCCTTCAAGCGCACCGGCCTGGAGGACCTCGTCGAGCGGCGCGGCGTCAAGCTGGGCCAGAACATCGTCATCGACCCCAAGCGGATGGCGCCCATGGGCCGGCTGATCTGGAAGAGCGACCGCTACGCCGACCACCCGATCACGGCCCGCATGACGGGCGCCCCCACGTCGTGGCCGCTGGCGCGGGAGGTGCGCGCGCCCGGGGCCCCGGGCCTGATCGCGAAGGAGCTGGTCAGCACCACCGAGCAGGGGTGGGGCGAGTCCAACCTGGGCTCCTTCGACTCGGACGAGGAGCCGCGCTTCGACGCCGCCACCGACGCCAAGGGGCCGGTTCCCGTGGCCGCCGCCGTCGAAGACCGGGCCGGGGGGGCACGACTCGTGGTCTTCGGGTCGTCGGCGTTCGTGTCGAACGCGATCCTGGACCTGGAATCCGACTTCAACCGCGACCTGCTGGTGAACTCGGTCTCCTGGGCCGTGGGGCGCGAGCAGGCGATCGGCGGCGTGGCGCCGAAGGCCACCGAGCACATCAAGCTCTCCATCACCGGGTCGCAGCTCTGGACCATCGGGCTCATCGCCGTGCTGCTGATGCCCCTCGGGGCGGCCCTGCTGGGCGCCTCGGTCTGGTGGCTGAGGCGGAGCTAGCATGGCGAGCGAGCGCAGCGAGCGAGGAATGCGGGCGCAGGCTTCGCCGAGCCCGCATCCTGTCGAGTGAGGCGACCGATGCGCTACACCACCACCATCGTCTTGCTGGTCGCCGCGGCCGGCCTGGCCGCCTACGTCTACTTCGTCGAGCGACACTCGCGTACCACCGCGCAGGTGGAGGCCGACCGGGTGAAGCTCCTGCCGGGCTTCGACCGTGACGCGGTCTCCCGCATCGTCATCAGCCGGCCGGGGCAGCCCGAGGTGGTGCTGGAGCGCGAGAAGAAGGGGGAGTGGAAGCTCACCGCCCCGAAGGCCGGCGGCGCGGACGCCGCGGTGCTCTCGGAGATCCTGTCGGCGGTGGAGTTCCTCGAATACCGCGCCAGGGTGGGAGACGTGGGCGCCCGCAGCCGGGCCGAGTACGGCCTGCAGCCGCCCAAGGCCACCATCCGCCTCCGGGCCGGGCCCAAGGAGCTGGTGCTCTCCGTCGGGAACGACGACGCGGCGGGGCAGGGGGTCTACGCCGCCCGGGGGGACGAGCCGGCCGTCTACGTGGTCGAGAAGCGGTTCCGCGAGCTCCTCGACCGCGATCCCGATGCCCTGCGCGACCGGCGCCTCCTGGCCTTCGACCCGGGCAAGGTGAAGCAGCTCCGCGTGGGGGACACGGTGCTCACCAGGGAGGGGAGCGCCTGGTTCCTCACGACACCGCAGAAGATGCGGGCCGCGGAGGCCAAGGTCCAGGAGCTGCTCCGCGCCCTCGAGACCGCGCGCGCCACGCGGTTCGTGCCCGACGCGACGCCCGTCGGCAAGGTGGTCAGCGTCACCGACGACGGGGTGCACACCGTCACCGTCGGCGGCGACTGCCCCGGCGCCGCGGGCGAGGTGCTGGCCGTCCGCGGCGTGCCCGAGGCCGCCTCCCTGTGCGTCGCGAAGGCGGACGCCGACCGCGTGACGCCGCCGCGCGACGTGCTGCGCGACACCCGGCTCCTGACGGTGCGGCCCGAGGACGCCCGCAAGGTCGTGATCGCCGCCCTGGGGCGGGAGCTGGGGCTGGCCCGCGATGGCGCGGTGTGGAAGGTGACCGCCCCCGCCGGCGCCGCCGCCGACGACGAGGTGGTCCGCAAGTGGCTCGAAGACCTCGGCTCGTACCGGGCCCTGGCGGTCGCACCCGGGGACCCGGCGGCCCGCGGTCTCGGCGGCAAGGACACCATCAAGGTCACCGTGGAGCAGGAGGGGGGCGGCACGACGACCGTCGCCATCGGGGCGAGCCGCGACGGGCGACGGTGGGCGCGCCGCGGCGACGAGGCGGTGCTCCTGCAGGTCCACGCCGAGGCGGGTGACGCGATCAGCGCGGACCCGCTCTTCTTCCGCTCGCGGAAGGTGCTCCAGGTGGCGCGCTGGGAGGTCAGGACGATCACCGTGGCCGCGGGCGGCACGACCGAGGTGGCCGAGCGCGGCCCCCAGGAGCAGTGGCGGCTGGAGAAGCCCCTCGCGCTCGACGCCGACGCCGGCGTCATCGACCGGCTCCTCGCGGCCGTGGTCGACCTGAGGGCCGAGAAGCTCCTGGCGGGCGCGGCGGCCTTCGCGCCCACGCACACGCTCCGCCTCGCCACGCAGCCCACGGACGCGGACGCGGCGCAGCGGGACGGCGGCGTGCGCAAGGTGACGACCCACGTCCTCGAGATCGGCGCCGATGCTCCGGGCGGGGGGGGGTGTCTGGCGCGCAGCACCGGCACCGTGATGGTGCTCGCCAAGGCCGCGTGCGAGGACCTGCGGGTGCGCCTCGCGACCCGCAAGCTGGTCGACATCGGCGAGCAGTCGGTCGTGGGCCTCACGCTGGCGCGGGGCGGCAAGAGCGAGGTGCTCGAGAAGCGTGGCCCGACGTGGCACAAGGCGGCCGGCCCCCGAGTCCCGACCGAGCAGATCGACGACCTCCTCGGCGCGTTGCGCGGCCTGAGCGCCCGCGCGGTCGTGCAGTACGGCCCCGACGTCGGTCACGGCCTCGCGAAGCCACGGCTCGAGGCGAGCCTCAGGCTCGACGGCGGCAAGGAGATCAAGCTGACCTTCGGCGCGGAGAGCGAGCGCGGGGTCTTCGCGCGGCTGCAGGGACGCGACGTCACCTACCTCGTCGCGCGGCGGGACGTGGAGACGTTCGAGAAGGCGGCGCCGTAGGCGCGCGTCAGCCGCTGGGTCGCGACGGCGGCAGGATGTCGTCGACGGCGACCCCCAGGTCGGGGAAATTGTACCATGGGTCAGGTGCAGGAGGTCACCCGCGTCGAGGTGCCGGGCACGGCGGGAGTGGGCCACGCCATTCCCCGCCGCCTGGGCCTCCGCGCGCGCGCCGAATCGGCGCGGCGGCGTCACCTGGCGTCAGGCGGGGGCGGCGAAGGCCGCCGTGTGGCTCCGCAAGGCGCCGCGGGCGGTGACGCGGCCCGGCCGGCCGCGGCGCACCGGTTGGATCGCCGCCCACCGGGATGCGCCCGCGGCGTCGCGCGGTGGCGCGCGC
>JACRCY010000401.1 GCA_016218785.1 Deltaproteobacteria bacterium | reverse complement strand
TCCTCGAGCTTCACCCCCAGCTTCTTGGCGATGGCGCGCGCCCGCGCCGGCGAGCTGCGCATGTCGCGCAGCGTGCGGCGCATGTCCTTGAGCGACATGGAGGCCCGCCGCTCGCACTCGTCGATCTCGTTCTCGGCCTTCTCGAGGCGGACCACCAGCCCCTTGAGCTTGCCGACGATCTTCTCGATCTGGCGCTTGTTGAGGTGGACCTCGGTCAAGGCGTCGAACATCTGCTGCTTGTTCCCCTCGATCCCGTCGACGATCCGCTTGCGCCGCGCCGCCGACAGCCGCGCCTTGCCGTCGAGCTTCTCGTAGAGCTTCTCGTTCTCGCGCTGCAGGCGCCGCGCCTTGTCGATGAGCTTGACGATGCGGTCGGTGTGCCACTCGTCGTCGAACTCGGCGTCCTCCTCGTCGACGTCGCGGATGACCTCCTTGACCCGCATCTTCTGCTTCTTGAGGCGATCCCCGATCGAGAAGATCTCCTCCGCGGCCACCGGCGAGTTGAGCACCACCTGCAGCACGCGGCGCTCCCCCTCCTCGATGCGCTTGGCGATCTCGACCTCCCCCTCGCGCGTCAGCAGGGACACCGACCCCATCTTGCGCAGGTACATGCGCACCGGGTCGTTGGTCTTCGAGTACCCCTCGAGATCCTCCTCCTCGAGCTCGTGCTCCTCGCCGTCCTTCTTGACGTCGACGTCCTCGTCGACCTCCTCCAGCTTGGGGGCCCCCTTGGGCGCCGCCAGCTTGACGTTGGTGGCCGAGTCCACGACCGCGATGCCCTCGTCCCCGAGGGTCGAGAGCCACTCGTCGATCTGGTCGGACGAGACGATCTCCTCGGGCATGTGGTCGTTGACCTCGTCGTAGGTCAAGAACCCCTTGGCCTTGCCCATGGTGATGAGCTGCTGCTTGCGGTTCTCGGTGTCCGCCCGGGCAGCCGCCCGATCCCTGGCGCTGGCCGCTTCCTTGCCCCGGTGGTCCCGCGCGTGCTCCTTGGACTCGCGGCGGTCCTTCTGCTCCCGGCGGTCCCGGGACTCGCGGTGCTCCCGGGACTCGCGGCGGTCCTTCGACTCGCGGCGATCCCGGGACTCGCGGTGCTCTTTGGGCTCTTTGGTCTTGCTCATTGGTTCCCGATTCCGTGGCGTTTCCGGAGGAGCTCGAGCTTGGCCTGGGCGAGCCGCCGCCGCTCCTCCTCGTCACCCTCGCGCTCGGCCTGCGCGATGGCGCGATCGATGTCCTTGACCTCGCCGAGCTGCAGCTCGCGCTCCAGCGTGGTCACGATCTCCTGCAAGGTGCGCCGCGCGTCGGGCGCACCGAAGTTGTCGGGCAGGAACGAGCCGGCCAGGAGGCGCTCGGCGAAGGCCGCCTGCAGCTCCTCGGGGAGCGCCGTGACGATTACCTCGTCCGGGAGCGCCCCCGCGGGGGCCGCGAGCAGCGCCCGCAGCGCGGCCTTGACCGGCTCCTGGGTGAGGAGCGGCTCCACGGGCCGCGCCTCTCGGGTCAGCTCCGGGTAGTCCGACAGGAGTTGCAGGAGCCGGAGCTCGCGCTCCAGCGCCGGCTGCAGCCGCACCGGCGCCGCCTTGGGCGGCGGCTCGGTCGCCCCGGTCGCGCGCACGTCGGTCGCGGCCGCCACGTTCGCGAGCCGCACCGCCCGGTCGATCTGGCGCTGCTCGACCCCGAGCGCGGCGGCCGCGCGGCCGGCGTAGAGCTCGCGGGCGGTCGGATCGCACACCAGCCGCAGCGTCGGCGCCAGCAGCCGGATCGCCCGTACCCGCCCCTCGATGGTGTCGCCGGTCTGCGCCACCGCCTCGTCGATCAGGTACTCCACCGCCGGCAGGGCGTGCTCCACCAGCCGCGTCACCGCCGGCGCGCCGCCGCGGCGCGCGAGCGTGTCGGGATCCTCGCCGGCGGGGCAGCGCGCCACGCGCACCTCGAGCCCCTGGCTGACGAGGAGCCCCACGGCGCGCTCGGTGGCCTTGCGCCCCGCGTCGTCGCCGTCGAAGAGCACCACCACGTGCCCCTCGCCGACGTGGCGCCGGAGCAGCGCCACCTGCTGCTCGGTGAGCGCGGTACCGAGCGGCGCCACGGTTTCGTCCACGCCCCGCTCGTGCAGCTGCACCACGTCGAAGTTCCCCTCGACCAGCACCACCCGACCTCGCTGTCTGATAGGCCCCTTCGCGGCGTGGAGGCCGAAGAGGTTGTCCCCCTTGCGGTAGACCGGGGTCTCCGGCGAGTTGACGTACTTGGCGGCCTTGGCCTCCGGGTCGAGGAGCCGGCCCGAGAAGCCGATGACCTCGCCGCGCGCCGTGATCACCGGGAACATGACCCGGTCGCGGAAGCGATCGTAGAAGCCGGGCCCGTGGGTGGAGGGCGCCAGCAGGCCGACCGTCTCGCCGAGGCCCGGGGGCACCTGGTGCTTCTGCAGGTGCTGCCACAGCGCCTCGCCCGACGCCGGCGCGAAGCCGATGCGGAACGACGCCGCGACGTCCGTGCCGATGCCGCGCCCCTCGACGTAGGCGCGCGCCCGCGCTCCTCCCGCTGCCAGGTACTGCGCCCGGAAGAAGGCCGCGGCCAGCTCGTTGACCTTGAGCAGCCGCTCGCGCTCGGTGCGGGCCGCCGCCTGGACCTCGGGCGAGACCCCGGACAGCGGCACCTCGACCCCGGCGCGCTGCCCCAGATCGCGAACGACGTCGACGAAGGTGCGGGCCTGCTGCTCCATCAGGAACCGGAAGACATCACCCTTCTTGCCGCAGCCGTAGCAGATGAAGAACTGCTTCTGCGGGTAGACGAAGAACGACGGCGTGCGCTCCGCATGGAACGGGCAGAGACCGCGAAGCTGGGCGCCCGCCCTGGTGAGGGCCACCTGCTCACCGATCACCTGGGCAATGTCCGTGCGGCTCCGGACTTCCGCGATGATGTCCTCGGGGATCAGTCCCACGCGCCCCTCGGCAACCCGTCTGACCAGTGCCCAAGTCCGGGTCTTGGGCCACCCTTCCTGCCTGCGTGTCCCACGATCTCGTCCGGTCCCCGAGCAAGCCCCGCGCCCATTCGCTCCACCGTCGCCGCCGGCGAGCCGGACCATTGCACGCGCCCGTTACGGGAGCGTGATGTTAGCTTGGGAAGGTGGGCTGTCAAGGGACGCGCCCGGGGAGAACAAGCACGCTGGATTCATGCAAATGAGCCGGGGAGAAGTCTTCTGTACCGGTGGTCAGTACACGGCCGAGCCGACCTCCCCGGCGATCCCGCAGGACCGCGCGCGAGGATCCCGCAACCCGGCGCGTGCGATCCGCGATCCGCTCCGGGCTATAGAAGCGATCCACCTGGTGGTTCGCCTGCAGTTGCGGGAAGATCAGCCCGAAAGCCGCGGCTTTTTTTGACACCTCCGCTGGAGCCCCTGACAATGAGCCCCGGAGGTGGAGGGCATGCCGCAGAGGAATCACCCCCGGCGACGGATCCGCGACCGCATCGCCCAGCGTGACCGCACCGCCAACCGCGCGCTCTGCTCCAAGCACGAGCTCCGGAACCTGCTCCTCTTCATCGACGACGACCTCCGCGAGACCGCCACGGCGATCGGCGGGATCGAGCAGTTCCTGGTGTTGGCGCAGGAGCTCCTGGAGAAGGAGAACGTCACGCCCGGCGAGCTGCGGCAGCTGGCGGCGGACGGCGGCGTAGAGGGACAGCTCGACTACCTCTCGGAGACGCTCAACAGCTTGCGGCGTCGCATCGGCCTGGTCGCGGACAAGCTGTAGAAGCAGGCTGCAGGCTGCGGGCTGCAGGCTGCAGGGGGGGCTACACGCCCGCTTGCGCCGCTGCTTCGGCCGCCGCCTCCAACTCGGCCGCTTCGGCCTTCGCCTCGGCCGCGATCGTGATCGGGAAGCGATTCGCGAGCGGCGACAGGCGGTGCCCCACCACCGCCACGCGCACGAACCAGCGCGCCGCCCAGCGCAGCGTCACGCTCATCCCCGCCGCCTGCTCCAGCTCCTCGACCGCCGCCGCGTCGAAGCCGCCCGCGAGCCCCATGAGGAAGAACCCGCCCAGCAGCGAGATCGGCGTGGCCACGAAGAAGAGCGCGAGCACCGGCGCGAAGCCGTGGAAGCCGCCCACGAGGCAGACGCCGCGCCACAGAAGGTAGAGCACCAGGCCCGCGAGCGCCGGCGCCGCCACCATCTGCCAGAAGTAGAAGCGCAGCTTCACGATCAAGAGGTGGTTGCAGGTCCACGCGATCGCGCACTTGAGCGCGATGGTGCCGATGATGGCGATGTACATGCCGGGGAACTGCAGCGTCGGGATGAGGAGCCAGAACAGGCCGATGCGGATGACCTGCTCGATGAGCACCACGATGGCGTTGAGGCCGGTGCGGCCGCTCCCCTGCTGGAGCATGTCGGAGATCCAGGCGAACGGCAGGAACACGATCACGCTCACGGCCAGCAGCATGTAGTCGCCGGCGCGCGCCCACTGCGGCGCCATCACGTCGCGGATCAGCGGCGCGCCGATGGCGCCGATGAGGCCCGCGAGCACCGCCACGAAGAGGTGCGAGAACTGCAGGTAGCGCACGAGGTAGTACTGGCACAGGCGCTTCTTGCCGGCGGCGTAGGCCTCGGAGAGGGCCGGCACCGCCGAGACGAAGAACGACCAGCCGAAGAGCACCACCTGCTGCGTCAGGTTGTTGAGGACGCTGCGCAGCCCGAGCCAGGTCTGGTAGCTCGCGAGGCGCGCCACGATGATGCCGTTCTCGACGACGTTGGCCACGCGGTACGGCTCCTGGCCGAGCGTCGCCTTGAAGCCGAACGTGAGGATGCGCTTCGCCGTGGTGCGGTCGAACTGCGCGATGAGCAGCGGCCCGAGCGGCAGGCGCAGCCGCACCTTCATGAAGTAGAGCCCGACGACGGCGACCAGGATGGCCGCGGCCTGCGGCCCCATGGCCAGGCCGAGCGCGGCGCCGAAGGCCTCGCCGTACTCGGGGTGGGCGCGCCCCCACATGCGGAACAGGAAGACGCAGGGGATGGGCACGAGGTACATCGCCAAGCGCTGCTCGACGAGATCGAGGGTGAGCTGCAGGTCGAAGCGCTGCACCGCCTGGATCACGAACTTCACGCCGACCGCGAGGCCGGGGAGCGGCCCGAGGCCATAGACCGCGAGGAAGTGCGCGAAGAGCGCGTACTGGGTGCGCGGCAGGTAGGCGGCGATGACGCAGACGAGCGTGAGCTGCGCCAGCCGCGAGAAGACCTGCCACCAGAAGAAGAACTGCACCGAGCGCACGGCCTCGCGCGCATCGCTCGAGCGGAACTCGGCGAAGTACTTCACGAACGCCGTCTGGGTGCCCATGTCGAAGAGGGCCCAGAAGAACATCGCGGTCTCGAAGAGCGGCCGCCAGATCCCCTCGGCCTCGGGGAAGGGCTGCACCCAGT
>JACRCY010000407.1 GCA_016218785.1 Deltaproteobacteria bacterium | reverse complement strand
GCCCGCGCCGGCGCCAGGCCTCCCGGGGCGGCGGCCTCCCCGCGCGCCGGCAGTCGGCCCCACGCGCGCGGGCCGCAGCGCCTGGCGCCGCTCGTCCTGGTGGGCGTCGTCGGGGTGTGGTGCCGGCGCGCCGGCCGTCGCCTACGGGCCCGCTGAGGCCCACGACCGGGATCAGCAGAGCAGCTCGCCCCGCGCCACGGTCACCGCCTGCCCCGCGAGCCGCACGCGCTCCCCGGCCACCCGCACCTTGACCACGCCGCCGCGTGCCGAGGCCTGGTACGCGACCATCTCGTCGCGACCGAGCCGCTCCCGCCAGAAGGGGCCCAGGGTGCAGTGCGCCGAGCCGGTGACCGGATCCTCGTCGATGTCGACCCCGGCGGCGAAGAAGCGGGAGACGAAGTCGTAGCCCGGCATCGTGGCCGCGGCGGTCACGATGACGCCGCGCACGCCGAGCCGGCGCAGGGCTCGGTGGTCGGGCGCGAGGCCGCGGACCTCGGCCTCGTCGCGCAGGAGCACGAGGTAGTCGAAGCGGCCGAGGCCCACCCACGCGGAGGTCGCGCCCAGGGCGGCGAGGAGGCCCGCGGGGGGAGGGGCCGGCGCCGCCGGCGTGGCCGGGAAGTCCAGCTCGATCCACTCGCCCTGGCGCGCCGCCGTGAGGAGCCCGCTCCGAGTGTGGAAGCGCGCGGTCGCCGCCGGGTCGAGGAAGCCTTCGGTCCAGAGCACGTGCGCGCTCGCCAGGGTCGCGTGGCCGCACAGGTCGACCTCGGTTGCCGGCGTGAACCAGCGCAGATCGTAGTCGGCGCCGCGGGGAACGAGGTAGGCGGTCTCCGAGAGGTTCATCTCGGAGGCCACCTGCTGCATCCACCTGTCGGGTGCCGGCGCCGGCAGCACCAGCACCGCGGCGGGATTGCCGGCGAAGGGCGTGGCCGTGAAGGCGTCGACCTGGAAGAAGCGCATGGCCCCCCGTTAGAACTGCTCCCAGTGGATCATGTCGGCGAGCGGCCGCTTCTGCGCCACCGGCTGCTCCGCCGCGTAGCCCAGCGTCAGCAGGCTGACGAGGCGGTACTCCGGCGGCGCCCCGAGCAGCTCCCGCACCTCCTCGGCGTAGGGCTTCTTGTCGCCCGCCACCCAGCACGCGCCGAGGCCCACGGCGTGCGCCGCCACCAGCAGGTTCTGCGACGCAGCGGCGCCGTCCTCGAGGTAGTACTTGGAGTCCCGGCACAGCACCGCGATGCACACGGGCGCCAGCGCGATCTGCTTGCCGTAGTCGGTGGCCGCGGTGAGGCGCAGGCGCAGCGTCCGGTCGGTCACCACCACGAACTCCCACGGCTGCAGGTTGTTGGCGGTGGCGGCGTGGCGCGCGGCGTCGAGGACCTGCGCGATCAGGTCGCGCGGCACCGGGTCGGCGCGGTAGAGGCGAACGCTGCGGCGAGTGGTGAGGGCCTGGAGCGCGTCCATGGAACCTCCTCTGGCCACGCGTGCGGGACGGGCGGTCGCGCGTGGTCGTGAGCCAAGCTCATTGTAGCTTCGTTTTCCGCGGAGAGTGCGGCGAGTGGCTGACCGGCAGACGGCGGCCACCGTCGGCGCGGTCGGCGCGGCGCGCCGTGGCCTACGTGCTGGCGGTCTCGAGCACCTTCGCCGGGAACCTCATCACCCTCGGCAGCATCGCCAACCTCATCGTCATCGAGCAGGCGCGGCAGCAGGGCGTGACCATCCGCTTCCGCGAGCACGCGCGCGCCGGGGTCCCGGTGACCCTCGCGTCGCTCCTCGTGCTGGCGCTCTGGATCCTGATCCGTCGTTGACCTGGGAACCCTCGAAGGGTTCCCAGGCCCTCCCGCGAGGGGACCCGCCGGGCAGAGCCCGTCGGGTTCTCACGCGCTCTAGCCGCCGGACCGCACGAACGCGGCCAGGCGGCCGAGGGACTCGCGCAGCGCCGGGTAGAGGCCGGCGTAGACGTCGCGGTAGAGGCGCTCGTAGCGGGCGGCGGCCACGCCCGGGACGAAGGTCTCGGCCAGGCCCCCCATGCGGTCCGCGGCCGCGCGGGCCGACGGGGCGAGCCCCACGGCCGCCGCGGCCAGCATGGCCGCGCCCAGCGACGTGGCCTCGGCGCTGCGGGTCCGGCGCACCGGTCGGCCGAGCACGTCCGCCAGGATCCGGCACCACAGGTCGCTCGTGGCGCCGCCGCCGAGCACGTTGACCGCCTCGATGCGCCGGCCGGCGGCCGCGCCCATGGCGTCGAGGTGGAGGCGCTCCTCGAACGCGATCCCCTCGAAGACCGCGCGCAGCAGGTGCGCCGGGCCGTGCACGCCGCGCAGGCCCACGAGGAGGCCGCTGGCGTCGTCGTCCCAGTAGGGGTCCATCACCGTCGCCAGGTAGGGGACCAGCAGCAGGCCGTCGGCGCCCGGGGGGAGCGTGGCGGCCTCGGCCTCGAGGCGCGCGAGGGGGGTTGCCCCGAGGAGCCGCTCACACAGCCAGTCGATCGTGAAGGTGCCCCCCTTGAGGTCGCTCTCGAGGAGGAAGGTCCCCGGGATCGCGCCCGCCATGGTGCGGAACGCGCGGTCGACGAGGTACTCGTCGGACACCGTGCCCGCGACGATGGCCGTGCCGAGGTTCAGGTACGCACACTCGAGGCCGTAGACCTGCGCGCCCAGGGCGGCCACCTGACCGTCGCCGGCGGTGAGCACGAGCGGGGTCGCGGCCGGCAGCCCGGCCGGCGCGGTCACGGTCGGGAGCAGCGTCGCGGCCACGGCGCCCGTGGGGACCAGCGCCGGGAGGCGGCTCGGGTCGAGGCCGACGGCGCGCAGCACCTCGGCGCTCCAGCGCCCGGCGCGCAGGTCCACGAGCCCCGTGGGCTCGGCCGAGCCGACCGAGGTCACGGCGGCGCCCGTGAGCGCGCGCGTCAGGTAGGCGGCCACGGCGAGCCAGCGCGCCGCGCGGCCGAAGCGCGCGGGCTCGTGCGCGCGCAGCCACAGGATCTTGGTGACCGACGGGGTCATGGAGAGCGGCTTGCCCGTCAGGCGGTGGAAGCGCTCCTCGCCGAAGGCCGCGCGCAGCGCCGCCACCTCGGCCCAGGCGCGTTCGTCCATCCACACGATGGCGGGCCCGAGCGGCGCGCCGGCCTCGTCCGCGTCCACGAAGGTCTCGCGCTGGTGCGTGAGCCCGACGGCCCGCACCCGCGGCCCCACGGCCGCGCCCACCGGGCCGAGCGCCGCGAGCGTGCCCGCGAGCCAGTCGCTGGCGCGCTGCTCGTAGCGTCCGGGCGCCGGCCGCTGCAGCTCGACCGGGGCCCGCCCCTCGGCCACGGCCTCGCCATCGAGCGTCCAGGCGATGGCCTTGACGCCGTGGGTCGAGCAGTCGACGCCGACGACGAGGGGCGCGTCGCCGGCGTCGTGCGGGTGCGCTGCGCTGCGAGCCGTGGTGCTCACGGCGCCGCCGGCTCGCCGAAGAAACGGCCGAAGGGCATGTCCACCGGGCGCCCCAGGGCGATGATCTCCTGCAGGTGCTCCATGAGCGGCAGGCTCCCGGGTGCGAGGCGCCCGCTCGCGTAGAGCCGCGGCAGGGCGCCGCCCACCACCCGCACCGTGTCGGCGCTCTCGAGCGTGTCGCCGGCCATCTGGGCGCGCGCGTCCTCGAATGACAGGCCGAGACCGAGGAGGCGGCCGAGGCGGCTCGAGCGGCCGCCGCTGGTGGTCACGAGCAGGTCGCCGGCGCCGGCGAGGTGCGGGACCTGGCGCGGATCGCCGCCGCAGGCGCGGACGAGGAGGTCCATCTCCAGGCAGGCCTGGGCGAAGATCGCCGCCTCGTAGTTGTGGTGGGCGACGGGGCCGGGGGCGCCGCCCAGGCGCTCGTGCACGCCCGCGCCGATGCCCACGGCCATGGCGTAGGAGTTCTTGAGCGCCGCGCACACCTCCACGCCCACCAGATCGGTGGAGACGTGCACGTGGTAGTAGGGCGTCGCGCAGGTGACGGCCAGGTAATCGAGCGTGGCGCGGTCGCGGCCGCAGAAGACGACGCTGGTGGGCACGCGCCGCGCGATCTCGCCGGCGATGCAGGGGCCGCCGATGGCGGCGGGCGCCACCTCGCCGCGCAGGGTCGCGGGCAGCTCGTCGCTGAACACGTCGGGGAGCACGCGCAGCGCGCCCGGCGGCGACTCCTCGAGGCCCTTGGTCACGGCGATCAGCGGCAGGTCGCGGCGCAGGAAGGGCGCCAGCACGTGCGCCGCCCAGCGCACCCCCGCCGAGCTGACGCCGACGGCGATCACCTCGACGTCCGTCATGGCGGCGCGGATCTCCTCGAACCCGAAGGGGGTGACGCCGTCGGGCAGCGGCACGCCCAGCTTCGGGTGGCACCGGTCGGCCTTCAGGGCCGCGATCCAGGCGCCGTCGAGGTGCGTCCCCACGAGACGGACCTCGTGGCCGGCGTCCGCGAGCGGCGTGCAGAGCGCGGTGCCCATCATGCCCGCGCCCACGACTACGACCTTCGCCATGGCGTGGCGCCCCTAGGGTTGCAGGACCACCGGCCCGACCACCTCGAACTCGGAGACCGGGACCTGCTTGAGCTGCTGGATGTCGTCGTTCCAGCCGAGGTTGGCCTCGCCCTGGAAGTAGAAGTCGCCGCCGTTGTCCGCGAGGATCATGCCGTAGGTCTTCATGGCCTGCGCCACCGTCCGCGCCACCGGGTTGAGGCCCGCGAGGTCGTAGCTCGCCTTGAGCCGCACGCGGAGCCCCATGGGCGGCGCGTTGGGATCGCTCGCGCTGCACCCGCCGGGCACGGCGAAGTGGTCGCCGGCGTCGCCGCCAGCGCCGCCGTCTCCGTTGCCCCCGCCCCCGCCGCCGCAGGCGCCGAGAACGATGCACAGGAGCGCGATACTCAGCGG
This sequence comes from Deltaproteobacteria bacterium, assembly GCA_016218785.1. GTDB lineage: Bacteria > Myxococcota_A > Polyangia > JACRCY01 > JACRCY01 > JACRCY01. The sequence goes on along the minus strand of JACRCY010000407.1, from coordinate 2,972 downwards.
CCACGGCCAGCGCGACATGCGGCACCTCCGAACGGTCTGTCGATGGTATCGCAGCCACGCGGGCCGGGCAAAGGCCCTGCCCGCGCGCCCGTCACGCGATGCGGGCCAGGTTGCGCTGCCTCGTCTCCGGCAGCGACCAGACCCACGTGCCGGTGCCGATGGCGAGCACGAGCGGCACGGCGAGGCCCCCCGAGAGGCCGTAGCGGGCCACGAACATCGAGACCACCAGCGGCGCCAGGAACTGCACGCCGCGGGCGAGGTTGTAGGTGGTGCCCATGGCGAAGTTGCGCACCTCGGTCGGGAACAGCTCGGCGAGGAGCGCGCCGAATCCGGCGGTGCAGCCCGAGCCCAGGCCCACGGAGAACATCACCGACCAGAAGAGGACCGGGTGGGGCAGCAGCGCCTGCCAGTGGAACGCCAGCGGGTAGAGCGCGGCGGCCGTGAGGAGCGAGTAGGCGGTGAAGGCCTGGCGCCGGCCGAAGCGGTCGGAGAGCTGGCCGAAGGCCATCATCCCGAGGAACTGGCCGAGCTGCGCGGTCAGGATCCACATGGCCGACTTGCCGATGGGCTGCTGCAGCTGGTTCTGCAGGAACTTGGGGAGCCAGATGTAGCAGGTCCAGTAGGTGCCGAGCTTGAGCACGCCGAGGAGCCAGCCCTTGACCATGAACGGGATCAGGCGCTGGCGGGCGAGCACCCGGAGCGCCTCGACCGGGCCGAGGGCCGGGTGCTTCTGCGTGTTCCACAGCGACGACTCGGGGAGGTGCCGCCGGGCGACGAAGGCGATGAGCGCCGAGGCCGACGACACCAGGAACACCATGCGCCAGCCGATGAGCGGGGTCAGGAGGAGCCCGACGATGGCGGCCAGGCCCACGCCCACGGGCTCGCCGGCCTGCAGGTAGGCGGCGGCGCGGCCGCGCATGTGGCCCGGCGACGACTCGGCCAGGAGCGCGTGCCCCACGGCCCACTCGCCGCCCACGCCCAGGCCCGTGAGCAGGCGGAAGACGAGCAGCGAGATCGGCCCGCTCGCGAACGCCGTCAGGGCGGTGCCCAGCGAGTAGAGGCCGATGGTCCAGGTCATCACCCGCTTGCGGCCGTAGCGATCGGAGAGGTAGCCGAAGAGGATGCCGCCGATGCCCGACGCGCCCAGCGCCGCGCCGAGGAGGAGCGCCTCCTGGCGCTCCGAGAGCCGGAGGTCGCGGCCGATGGGGATGAGGACGAAGGAGAAGAGGACCAGGTCGTAGAAGTCGAAGGTCCAGCCGAGGAACGAGATGAGCCAGGTGCGGAACGGGAACCGCGTGGGACCCGGTGCCGCGCCGCCGCCCCCGGGCCCCCCGGCCTCGTCGCCCGACGTCTGTCCGGCTGGCGTGGTCATGCGACGGGGCACTATACCGGCGGGTGGCCGGGAGGTCCACGTTGGTGTCGCGCCGCGTGCGCGATGCGCTATCTTCCGGTCAGGCCCGCCGGGCAGCGCGTGGCGCCGCGGCGGGGAACGCGCATGAGCCAGAAGGATCGCTTCGAGGTCATCGTCGTGGGCGCCGGCATCGCCGGGGCCTCGGTCGCCGCCTTCCTCGCCGAGCGGGGCGAGGGAAACGTGCTGCTGGTGGAGCGCGAGGCGCAGCCCGCCTACCACGCGACCGGCCGGAGCGCGGCCATGCTCGTCGAGCTCAACCGCCACCCGCTGTGGCGGCGCCTGATCAGCCTGGGCGGGCGGGTCCTGCGCCGGCCGCCGGCGTGGCTCGCGGACCAGCCGCTCGTTGATCGGGTGGGGGTAGTAGTCCCGGCAGCAGGCGCGGCGTGGGCCGAGCTGCAGCACTTCGAGCCCCGCCTCCGGGCCGAGGGGATCGCGACGCGGCTCATCGACGCGGACGCGGCGCGCGCGCTCGTGCCGGTGCTCGACCCGGGCGCAGTGGACGGCGCGCTCCTGCTCCCGGAGAACGGGCACCTCGACGTGCACGCGCTGCTGCAGGGGTACCTGCGGCGCCTCACGCGCGCCGGCGGCGAGGTGCGCTGCGGCACCGAGGTGTGCGAGGTGCTGCGGGAGCGCGGTCGGTGCGCGGGGGTGGGCACGCCCGGCGGGCCGCTCCGCGCGCGGTGGGTGGTAAACGCGGCGGGCGCGTGGGCCGGCGTCCTCGGTCAGCTGGCGGGCGCGGTACCGATCGCGTTCCAGGCGCGGCGCCGCACCATCGTGACCTTCGCGGCGCCGGCGGCGAGCGAGGTCGGCCGGTGGCCGATGGTCGACAGCGAAGTGCACCAGGCCTACTTCAAGCCCGAGTCGGGCGGGCTCCTCACGAGCCCCATGGACGAGACGCCCTCGCCGCCGTGCGACGCCCATCCCGCCGACGAGGACGTGGCCCGAGCCATGGAGAAGCTCGGCCGGCTGGCCAGGGCGCTCGTGCCCCAGGCGCTGCGCCGCAAGTGGGCGGGGCTGCGGACCTTCGCGCCGGACGAGGTGCCCGTGATCGGCGAGGACCCCCTGGTCCCCGGGTTCTTCTGGCTCGCCGGACAGGGCGGGAGCGGCATCGAGACCAGCCCGGTCCTCGGTCAGCTCGCCGCCGACTTGCTGCTCGACGGCACGAGCACGCACGAGGCGGCGGCCGCGCTCGCGCCGGGGCGCTTCGCCCCGCCGTGACCGCCGCGGCCGGGCGGTCGCGCTCGCCCCGCGCCGCCGGTCGTGCCAGTATCACCGCATGATCCCCGGCATCTGGGCCCGCGCACAGGCGCTGATCTTCGACTTCGACGGCGTGCTGTGCGACAGCGAGCCCTTCTGGCGCGACACCTACAACGAGGCCCTCCGGCCCTACGGCGTCGAGGTTCCGGAGGCGGAGTACTACGAGTTCTGGAGCTCGAAGGGGGAGGGGCTCGCCGGCCACATCCGCCGGCACGACCTCGGCGGCCTCGACGAGGCCGCCATCGAGGCTGCGCAGCGGCGCGCGTACCGGGCCGCCTGCGACGCGGCCGCCATCCCCTTGTTC
>JACRCY010000395.1 GCA_016218785.1 Deltaproteobacteria bacterium | reverse complement strand
TCCCTCGCGGGGCAAAGCCCCGCGAGCCTCCCTCCCTGCTTCGGCGCGGCGCCGCGCCGCGCCGCGCTCGGCGCGGCGGGCCCCCGGGACCCGGGGTGCCGCGAGGCCGGGTGTAAGTTGCTTTTTGAAGCCCCGGGAAATACAACTGGGGCTATGCGGTGCCCGAGGTGCGACGCGGCCCTCGAGTCCGGGGTCACCTCCTGCCCGGAGTGCGGGGCGGAGACGCTCGCGGGCGCTGACCGGCCGACGCCCCCTGCGCCAGACGGGGCGCGTGCCCCCGAGGTGCTGCACTTCCGGGTGGCGGGCTTCTTCGAGCGCGCCCTCGCGGGTATCGTCGACGGCATCATCATCCTGCCACTCTTCGTGCTGCTGGCGTGGGCCGGAAGCGCGGCGACGGGAGTGCGCATCCCGCGGGCGCGCGAGGTCACCGTCGACCTCGTGGTCGGGCTCATCATCGAGAGGAACGGGCCGGTGGTCTTCTGGGCCGTCATGCTCGTCATCCTGGTGTTCCTCTACTGCTTCATCTTCATCGCGGCCCGCGGGCAGACGCCGGGCAAGCGCCTGGTGGGGGTGCGGGTCGTCACCTGGTACGGCGAGCCGCCCACCCTGGCCCGGTCCCTGGTGCGCACGCTTGGCTACCTGGCGTCCGCGGCCCTGCTGTGGCTCGGCTTCATCTGGATCGGCTTCGACCGCGAGAAGCGTGGACTCCACGACTGGATCGCTGGTACGTACGTGGTAAGGTCGTAGATCGCCGCAACGAGGGAGGCATGGCCACCCGCCTGAGCTCACTGCTGGTGCAGGACGGCCTCGTCAGCGTCAAGCGGATGGAGGAAGCCTTCCAGCGTCAGGTGATCTACGGCGGCTCGCTCGACACCATCCTCCTCGAGATGCGTGCCCTCGACGAGGCCCAGCTCCTGCAGTACCTGGAGCTGGCCACCGGCATGCAACCCGTCGACCTCGAGGAGGTCTTCACCATCGACCCGGCCGCCCTCGAGGCTTTTCCCCAGATGCTGGCCGAGTCGGAGGGGGTCGCGCCGCTCCGCCTGACCGACACCACCCTCAGGGTGCTGGTCGTGGATCCGCCGGATCGCGGGCGGCTCGACCAGCTCGGGTTCAGCCTCGGGCTCCAGCTCGATCCGCGCATCGCGCCCCAGTGCCGCCTCTTCCAGGCGTGGCACGTGCGGTACGGCCTGCCGATCCCCGCGCGGCACGCGAGCCTGGCGGCGCGGCTGAGGCTGCCCGCCTCGGAGCAGCCCCGTCAGGGGCCGCGGCGGCCCGTGGTCCTCGAGCCGTCGCGTCCCCCGACCGACATCGCGGTGACGCAGCCCGACATCACCGCGGCGGCCGCCGCCGCCACGGCCGCCGCCCGGCGCGCGAAGGAGCAGGCGGCGACGGTGCGGCTGCGCGGCGCGGTCCCGGAGGGGCCGGGCCCGCTGGCGGTCGAGGAGTCGACGGCGCGCATCGAGAAGACGACGGACCGCGACGAGATCTTCTCGAGCTTCGCCCGCGCGGCGGTGGGGCGGCTCGATTTCGCGGCGGTCTTCACCGTCCACGGAACCACCGCCACCGGCCGGCTGGCCTTCACCCGCGAGGAGAGCTTCGACGTCTCCCAGGTGTCGCTGCCGCTGACCTGCGAGTCCGCGCTGGCGGCCACCTTCCGCAGCGTCGCGCCCTACCTCGGCCCGGCCGGCCAGGACGAGGACAACGCGGCGCTGTTCGCGGCGCTCGGGCGACCGCGGCCCACCACGGTGGTCCTCGTGCCGGTCGTGATCCGGGGCCGGGTGGTCGCGCTCCTGTACGGTGACCGCGGCGAGAAGACCATCGAGGCGGCGCGGGTCACCGACCTGTTCACGCTGGGGCACGACGTGGGCCGCGCCTTCCTGCGGCTCATCATGCGGGCCAAGAAGGACCTCTACTCCCAGGCGTCGGGCACCGAGGGGCAGCTCGGCGCGGTGAGCGAGGCCCCCAAGCCGACGGTGCCTGCCGGCGAGTGGGCCCGGGCCGAGCCTGTCCACGCGGCGCGGCTGACCGTGGCGCAGCCGGTCGAGCCGGAGCCGGCCGTGCCGACCGAGGAGGAGGCGGAGATCACGGTCCGGGACGGGGTCCCGTTGGCCGCGATCGCGGAGGTGGCCCCACCGGAAGCGGAGGAAGAGGAGGAGGAAGAGGAAGAGGAAGAGGAAGCGGGGAAGGAGAAGGAAGAGATCACGCACCCGGACGGGCTCGCGCTGACCGCCCGACGGCGGAGAATGGCATCCGCCCGCCGGGAGCGGGGGCCCGCCCCCCGCCCGGAGGCGGCGCCGGCTGCCCGCCGGGAGACGGCGCCGGCTGCCCGCCGGGAGACGGCGCCGGCTGCCCGTCCGGAGACGGCGCCGGCTGCCCGCCCGGAGAAGCCGCCGGCCCCGGCGCCGCAGGAGCGCACCGTCGAGGTGGTGGCCGACCTCCCGAGCGGGCGGTACCCCCTCGCGGATCTGAAGTGGGACGAAACCCCGATACCGCGGCCCCTGCTCCAGGAGGTGGCGGCCGTCACCCTGGTGTCGCCGGGCGACGTCGAGGCCCTGCTGCGCGAGATCGAGATCTCCCCCGACTCGACGCAGGCGCACCGCGCCGCGGCCGCCCTCGAGCGGATGGGGGATCAGGCCATCCAGGTCCTGGTGAAGCAGTTCCCCGGGAACCTGCGGGTCGATCACTTCAGCGCCCCGGGCAAGCTGCCGCCCGTCGGCGAGCACAGCGCCGTCCTGCGCCTCCTCGTCAACTTCGGGCGCCCGTCGGTGCGGCACATCCTGCCGCTGCTCAACTCCCCCAACGACGACATCCGCTTCTACGCCACCTACGTCTTCGCGGAGCTGGTCTTCGCCGAGGTGGTGCCGTACGTGGCCCAGCGCCTCCAGGACACCGAGTACGCGATCCGCGCGGTAGCCGTCGAGGTGCTGCGCCGCTACCTCGCGACGCCGGAAATGCAGGAGGTCCTCGAGCGACTGCGCGGCGATCTGCCGGGCCCCGAGGCCACCCGCCAGCGCTACGCGGCCGAGGCGCTCGGCGAGCTGCGCGACGTGCCCGCCGTGCCGTGGCTCATCGAGCTGGTCGCCCACCGGGACACGGCCATCGCCGCGGCGGCACGGCAGGCGCTCCTGGTGATCACCAAGCAGGACTTCGGGCACCGCGAGCGGGCCTGGCGCAACTGGTGGCAGAAGAACCGCGTCCGCCACCGCATCGAGTGGATGCTGGAGGGGCTGGCGCACGGCGTCCCCGAGATCCGCCTCTCGGCCTCGGAGGAGCTACGGCGCCTCACGCACGAGCACTTCGGCTATCACTTCGACCTGCCGAAGCGCGAGCGCGAGGAGGCCAGGCTGAAGTGGGTCGCCTGGTGGGAGCACGTGGGGCGCCAGGCGCACACCGGCGTCGACTAGGGGGGGACGTTCCCGTCCCCCCGCGGCGAGCGAAGCTCGCCGCGGCTCCTCCCACCGCGCGCTTCCCGCGCGGGAGAAGCCTCCCTCCGACGTCGAGCTACTTGATCTCCTCGTACTCGTCGCCGGTGAAGCGGAAGCGCGCCTTGGTCTTGTCGCCCCACGGCAGGAGGATCGGCACGACGTCGTCGGCCGGGGCCTCGCGGTAGTTCTGCGCGTTCCACCCCTCGGGCCTGCCCGCCTCGACGACGATGTCGGTCTTCCTCTTGTGGCGCACGTAGCTCACCCGCGAGACCAGCTTGTTCGGTCCCTGCTGCTTGGCGATCTCCATGGCGAAGGGACGCTGGATGCCGGCGCCCACGAGCTTGAAGACGTGCAGGACCTGACGCGCGCCCCCGCCGGCGCGCTCGATGGTCTTGACGACGATGGAGTGTTTGCCGTCGCCCGTGAGGTTGAGCACCTGGAAGTCGCTGATGTCGCTCACGCTCTTCACGTTGAGCTTCACGTAGTGGTACTCCTCGCCCATGACGGCGACGTAGGCGCCGGCCAGGACCACGCGCTCCAGGCCCGGGTCGCCGCCCATCTCGACCGCCCGGTCGAACTTGACGTCGCGCGGCGTGAGCCCCATCTGCTTGAGGAAGTGCCCGAGCGCGTCCACCGTCTCGCCGAAGGTGAAGCGTCCGAGCTGCGCGGCCCGGGCGAGCCCATCCGCGGTCGACATGATCTTCTCGGTCTTGCCGTGGACCTTGCTGTCGCAGTCGGCCACGGCGATGGCGCCGCGCCACGCCACGGCGCGCGCCGAGTAGCCCGGGATGGCCTGCAGCGGGATGCGTACCTCCACCGAGTAGCCCCGGGGCTGCAGCGCCTCGGCCACCTCCGCGCTCTTGGCCATGCGGGTGTGGCCGGTGACCTTGCGCGGGACGCCCTTCATGTCGGAGGGGTAGATGACCAGCTTCTGCACGTTGTCGCCGTCGGCGAAGTGGATCTGGATGTGATCCTCGCCGGGCTTCGCCTCCCGCATGCGCACCAGGTAGTTGTCGGTCACGTCGAAGGCCAGGTAGAGGTTGGCGTCGGAGCGCAGGCACGTCACGGTGACCGAGAGGTCCTTGACGCCGCGCCAGTTCTCGCGGCCGACGATGACCTGGGCCGGCTCGTCGAGCGTGACCCCCTTCACGTCGCGCCAGTCGGGGAGGAGCCCGTCGATGGTGACCGCGGCGTCCTCGGCGGGGTGGCAGGGGATGTCGATGGCGGCGAGGGCCGGCCCGGCGAGCAGCACGGAGCAGAGGAGGAGGACGACGCGCAGCATGGCGCCGATTATATCAGCGCGGGGGGAGTGCGGCGGTCGCCTTGAAGCCGGGCCGCCGGCGGCCTATGGTTTCATCACCCAACCCGGGGGTCACGATGACGCGCTTGCTCGCTCTCCCCGTTCTTGCCCTCGCGGCGCTCGCGAGTGCTGCCCCGCCTCCCATCCAGAGCCACCGGCTCAAGAACGGCCTCGAGGTTCTGGTCGTCGAGGACCATTCGCTGCCGCTCGTCACCGTGGAGATCGCCGTCAAGAACGGCTCCATGACCGAACCCCCCGACTACAACGGGCTCTCGCACCTCTACGAGCACATGTTCTTCAAGGCGAACGCCGTCATCCCGAGCCAGGAAGCGTTCATGGCGCGGGTGCGCGAGCTCGGCATGCAATTCAACGGGACCACCGGCACCGAGCGGGTGAACTACTTCTTCACCACGACCTCCGATCACACGGCCGCGGCCATGGTCTTCATGCGCGACGCGGTCATGACGCCCCTCTTCGGCGAGGCCGAGCTGAAGCGTGAGCGGGTGGTGGTCACCGGCGAAATCGACCGCAACGAGGCCAACCCCTACTACCACTTCTGGCACGAGACGGAGAAGCGGGTCTGGTGGAAGCACCCATCGCGCAAGGATCCCCTGGGCAACCGCGCCACCGTGCTCGCCACCACGCGGCAGAAGATGCAGACGATCCAGCGGCGCTACTACGTGCCCAACAACTCGGTGTTGCTGGTGGTCGGCGACGTCAAGGCCGCCGACATCTTCGGCCAGGCCGAGCAGCTCTACGCCGGCTGGAAGCGGGCCGCGGACCCGTTCACGCGGTTCCCCCTCGTCAAGCACCCGCCGATCGCCCGCGCCGAGGTGGTGCTGGTGACGCAGCCGGTCCAGACCGTGACCATGGCGCTCACCTGGCATGGACCCTCCACGGTCGGCAGGAGCGTCGATCTCACGTACGCGGCCGACCTCCTCGGCACCGCGCTCGACGAGCCGTCGTCGAAGTTCCAGAAGGCGCTCGTGGACTCCGGCGCCTGCGTGCGCGCGGGGCTGAGCTGGTTCACGCAGATGAACACCGGCCCGATCACGCTCGGCCTCGAGGCCACGCCCGACAAGGTGGACGCCTGCGTCAGGGCGGCCCGGGCCGAAGTGCCGCGCATGAAGTCGCCCGACTACCTCAGCGACGAGGAGATGCGCAACGCCGTCTTCCGCCTCGAAGTCCAGCAGGCGCTCGAGCGGGAGCGGCCGAGCCAGCTCGCCCACACCATCACCTTCTGGTGGGCCTCGGCCGGGCTCGACTACTACCGGACCTACGTGGAGAAGCTCCGCAAGGTGACCCGCGCCGACATGGCCCGCTACCTCGACGCCTACGTGCTCGGCAAGCCCTACGTGTTCGGCGTCATGGTGTCGCCGGAGATGGAGCAGGGCGCCAACCTGAGCCGGGCGCACTTCGAGGCGCTCCTCGGCATCCCTGTCACCAACCCGCCGGCGCCGAAGGGGGGGAAGCGATGAGCCGCCTCCTCGTGGTCCTCGACCTCGTGGTCCTCGACCTCGTCGTCCTCGGCGCGCTCGTGGCCTGCGGCCCGGCCGCGCCGGCCCCGCAGTCCCCGCCCGCCGCGGCCGC
>JACRCY010000406.1 GCA_016218785.1 Deltaproteobacteria bacterium | reverse complement strand
CTACTTCGCCGTCGCCGCCGTCGACAAGGCGGGAAACCAGGCGCTCATCGCAAGCGCCGGACCCGTGACGCTGAACTTCACGTCGACTGCCATGAGCGCCTCGGGGATCGGCAATCAGGCTGCAGCGGCCCGCTTCGGCAAGAGCATTGCCGCGGGGTACCTCAACGGGGACTCCTACCCGGACGTCGTGGTGGGCATCGAGTACGCGTCCTTTGCCACGACATCGAGCAAGGAGGGGGCGGTCCTCGTGTATCTAGGCACGGCAAGCGGGCCCCACACGACGCCTGACTTCGTCATCCGTCCGGCCGCTGGGAGCTGGGCCGGCGCCGCGGTGGCGGTGCTCGACTTCGACGGCGACGGGACGCAGGACCTGGCGATCGGCGCCCCGGGTGTGGGGAGCTTCGGCGGCGCCGTCTACGTCTGTCGCGGCGGCACGCGGTTTGCGCAGCCCGCTTCGCCCCCGACGGTATTCGACCCGAGCACGTGCGCATTGACCATTTTCCACGCGGCCCCGTCGACCAATCTCCTCGGCTTCTCCGTGGCGCGTGCCAACTTCGACGGAGACAGCGTCGATGACCTGGTGATTGGCTCGCCCGGCACGGCCGGGTTCGTCGGTGAGGCGTTTGTCATCCACGGCGTCAATCCGATGCCGGCGGCGTCGACCTTCGCCCTGCCGGACGATGCGATGGTGGCGACCCCCGCCTACCGCGCGTGGCAGTTCACGTTCACGGGCCCCGGGACGCCCCAGTTCGGGACCTACGTGTACGGCCTCGGCAAGGTCGAAGGCTCCGCCGACACCACCGAGGAGATAGGCATCGGGGGCGTTGACCAGGACCGAGCCTACGTTTACTACGGCCGTGCCAAACCAACGACGTCGGCGATCGCGATTCCCACCAACGGAACCGGCGTGGTCGCGCTCATTGGCGCCGCTGGTAGTGGCGTTGGCACCGGGATGGCAGGGATAGGCGACACGGATGGCGACGGGAAGCGCGAGATCGTCCTCGGCGTCCCGGGCGAAGGCGCAGGCGGCCGGGTCTACCTGATCAACGGCGGATCAAACGATAGCGGCAACCCCGCGATCCTCACGCTCGCTACCGCCACCGTGGCGCAGGTACCAACGGTAGTCTCGGGAGTTGGAGGAGAGCGGCTGGGCACCTTCATCGTCAACCCTGCTGACGTCCGGCTGGGCGGCGATCTGAACGCCGACGGCCGTGTCGATCTGTGGGTTGCCAACCGCACCAGCCCCTGGAAGGCATATCTGTTCTACGGGGGCGCCACCGGCTTCGGCGCCGCACTCGCGAGCACCGATGCGACCTGGTACTTCACGCCCGCGGGTGGAGACGCGGTCAGTTCGTTCCTCGCCATGCTTCCCGACCTCAATGGCGACTCGCTGCCGGACCTGGCGGCGGGCGACTGGAACTCGACCACCCAGACCGTCACCGTGCTCAAGTAGCGAGGAGGAGATCGCGCCATGGACACCCGTGAGACCGGCGAGGCGAAACCCGACGAGCGGCAGCCCTACGAGCCCCCTCGGATCGAAGAAGTGCTCGAGTTCGAGACGACGGCGCTGGCGGCGTGTAGCAAGCAAGCCGGCGTCTCCCTCTGCGATTTGAACCCACCGACGGCGTCCTAGGGCACCCGTGCAGTTCGCGCGACATCCCCGGACTGCCAGCCGCATCATGGATGGCCGGGCCGTGGTAGTGAGCATTGATCGGAATCGCATCTACACGCTCAACGCGAGTGCCTCCCAAGTCTGGCAGGCGCTCGGTGACAGCCGGTCGCTCGACGAGCTAGCCACCGTTGTCTGCGCGGCCTACCGAATCGACAAGGCGACGGCCCGCGCTGACTGTCAGCAGTTCTGCGACGAGCTCGTGGAGCAGGGGCTCGTGGCTTGCCTCCCATAGCTCCATCGCTCCCCAAGCTCCGCTCCGCATCGGCATGGCTGGCTGAGCGCGCACAGGCCTCTCGCGCGTTGCTCACACTTCACGTCGAAGTCACGTCCCGCTGCCCCCTGCGCTGCCTGCACTGCTACAACGACCGCGCGGTGGCTGACGCGTTGGACCTGGCCACCCTGGAATCCGTGCTCGACGATGCTATGCCTCTGGGCTGCCTCTTCGTGGTCCTCACCGGCGGCGAGGTCTACGCGCGTCCCGATTTCGAGCAGATCGTGAGCGCGGCGCGGCGCCGCGAGTTCGACGTGCGTTGCCAAACGTCAGGCTGGCATCTCGACGACCATGCTGCAGGGTTCCTGGCGGAGCGCGCGGTCTCCGAGGTCCACATCAGCGTCTACTCGGACAATCCGGCAGTGCACGACGCGGTCACGCGAATGCCCGGGTCACACGCCCGTGCCTTGCGGGCCGTGCACGCCCTGCGCCGGCGGGGCGTCCGGGTGCTCATCAAGAGCGTCGTGACCGAAGTCAACGCTGCGAGCTATCGTTCGGTCCAAACGCTGGCAAGGAGCCTCGGATGCGCTTGCTCGATTGACCCCGTGGTTGTGCCCTGCGAGTCGGGGGCGTGTGGCCCGTGCGGGGTGAGGCCACCCGACGACATCCTGCGCGAGTTCTACGGCGAGTATGCCTGGAGCCAGATCGCGGCCGCCTTCTCGGGGTCGCGCGCGCGGGGAGCCCTCCGACCGTTGGATGACGCGCCGTGCCTCGCGGGAGCCACGTCGCTGTTTCTCGCGTCGGATGGCACGATCTACCCGTGCGTAGACCTAAAGATCCCATGCGGCAGCGTGCTCACCGAATCGCTCGCGTGCATCTGGCGCGGGTCGCCAGGCCTGCGGCGAGTGCGCGATCTGCGCTGGCGAGACCTCCCGGTATGTGCCGCGTGCCAAGTCCGCGACTACTGCAATCACTGCCTGGCCGTGGCGCAAAACGAGCATGGCGACCTTCTCGGGCCGGCTCTCGAGAACTGCCGCCATGCGCTGGTGCGCCGTGACCTGTTGCGCGAGCGCGGTCTCGTGGCCGCGACCGAGACAGCGGTGCCACCGCCGCTCGCGGTCGCTTCCATGCCAGGCGGCGCGCCGGTGCCCAACATCAGCGCGAAGAAGTAGGCGACCTCAGCCTTGGAGCGCCTGCGCAAGCTGCTCCCGTGTGGGGCGGTACAGCTCGCGGAAGTCCACGCGGCCGATGAGGGCCTCTGCGTTCCGTAGGATCGACTGGACCACCTCGGGTGAGCCCCCGTGTGTGAGAACGTTGGGGAGGAGCCGAGTGAGGCAGTCCTTCCGGGAGGAGGGCGGCGCCGAAGGGGGCACGAGAACGAAGGCCCGCACCAGCGGCGCCTCGGCCGGAAGTCTCGAGGGCAAGTCGCTGAAGGGCGTGCTACCCACGGTGGCTTCCCCGGTGGCAACGTGCACGACCACGATCTCGTCGCCGATCGCGCGAACGCGGGGCACGTCGGCAAGCAGCTTCAGGGTGGTCGACTTCCCCGAGCCGCTGGGCCCGGTGAACAGGTATCCTCTTCCGTCCCGCGCAGCCGCAGACCCATGCAGCATGAGGCTGCCGCGCAGCGGCAACAGCACCGAAAGGCAGAGGCGCAGCGCCTGATCGGGCAACAGAGGCGTGGGGGAACACCGGCAGGTCGCGCGGGCGTGACCATCCGGCTGCGTCTCCAGCTCGAGTTCGAAGCCGTCCCGCACGAAGTGGTGGCGGGTACCGTCCCAGGTGAGGTCGAAGCCGGGCTGCGGCACCCGTGCCGCTCTGGAGGGCGTAGGGCCAGGCAAGTCCATCACCTCGAGCACGAGGTCGGGGTTTCCCGTCTCTACCTCATGGACGCCACACCGCTGGTGCAAGAAGGCGAGCATCTCTCGGTCAGCGATAACTCGCGTGGCGATCCGAGCGATGTTGACACGCAGTTCGCTCATCTGGTGTCGCAGGGGACGGTTGAGCTGAGCGCTTCGACCACCTCCCCTTGTCGCTCGAGATGCACCATGTGCCCCGTCCGTGGGAAGGCCACCACGCGCGCTCCCGGGATGCGGTCGGCGAGGAAGCGGCCGTACTTGGCGGGGGCCAGGAGGTCGTCTTCGCCGATCATGACGAGCGTCGGTGCCGAAATCGCGGCGATCCGTTCACGGGCGTCCCAGCGGTTGCAGGCTTCGAAGTCGGCGCGCACCACGGCCTGGGGGGCCTGGAGGCCGGCGCGGGAGAGGCGGAGGGCCTGGTCGCGTGGCGTGCTGGGGCTGAAGCCGGTCATCGCCATCATCTCCGGGAACTGGCCGAAGTGGTTGTCGATGGCGTCGAAGACCGCCGCCGAGACGGCCAGGCGGGCGGCCGTGGCGATGAGGACGAGCCCGGCCACGCGGTTGGGCGAGCCGAGCGCCGCCTCGATGGCGATGGCGCCGCCCATGCTGTGGCCGACGAGCACTGCGCGCGGCATGTCGAGCGCGGCGCAATAGGCGTCGACGAAGGCGCGGTAGGCCTCGATGGAGACCGAGGCCGTGCCCCCGGGAAACGGCCCGCTCTGACCGTGCCCGGGGAGGTCGGGCGCCAGGCAGCGGCGCGTGCGGCCGAGGCTGCGCAGCGTGCCGAGCCACGTCACCGAGGAGCCGCCGGCCCCGTGGAGGAAGACGAGCGGCGTGCCAGCGCGCTCGGCGCCGCTCTCGCGGTAGCGGGTCCGCACGCCGTGCACGTCGACGAAGGGCACCGGTCAGTAGTAGCCGCTCGCCGTCGGGCGGTCAAGGCGTGGCGGGACGCCGGAGCAGGACGTGCGGGCAGCCGTTCCAGCACTCATCAACGACCTCGAACCCGGCCTCGCGCGCTTCGTCGGGGACCTCGCCGACGGCGCAGCCGCGCTGGTGGTGGTCATGGCGCGTCGTCTCGCCCGGCTCGATAGTCCGACGCCCGAGCAGGCGACGGAGGAGGTTGGCGAGCGCAGCCGTCGCGTGCGACGCGCGCGCTGCGGCGTCGGGCCGGCCCCAGTACGACACCAGGGCAGGGGCTCCCGGTCGCAGGACGGCGAGAAGCCGTCCGAGGAAGGCGACGCGGACCGCGCGCCCCGTCAGGTGGGTATAGGCCGTCCACCCGGCCACCGCCGCTTCAAAGGGGCCGTGGGTGGTCGGCACTGCGTCGGGGGGGAGGAGCAGCGCGTGGGCCGTCCCGTGCGACGCCGCCGCGAGGCTTGTCGCCAGCGCGCGGTACAGCGACTCGACACACTCGGTCGCCACGACCTCGTAGCCGCGCTCGAGGAGGGCGAGCGCCTCGCGGCCGCCGCCGGCGCTCGTCACCAGGACCTTCCCGGTTGGCGGGAAGAAGTCGTCCATCGCCTGGCGTTCCCAGTCGAACAGCCCCTGTTCGTTGTGGCCGTCGGCCGTGTAGGTGGCGGCGCCGTCGTAGTACGAGGCGGTGAGCGCATCGAGCTGCGCGTCCGAGAAGAGCCCGAGCGTGGCGGCGTCGAGCCCGAGGTCCAGCAGGTGCAGCGCGCGGGCGGCCGCGCGCCGGGCGCGGATCGCGACTCTCGTGGGCAGGGACGCGTCGCTCACGAAGGGGTTCTACCGCGACCCGGGAACGCAGGGCAAGCCGCGCTTGACGCTCTCGGGGGCGACCGTTGGCCTGAAAGCGCAGGTCCCGGCGGCAGAGCGATGTCGATTGGGTGCAACTCCTTTGCGTCGAGGCCACCCGTGCTCGGTCGCAGGCGTGACATTGCCACGCCCCGCTTGGCGTGCGCGGCGACGCATGGCCCGGCGCCGGCCCTGGGGCGGCCGACTTCAGTCCCTCAAAGGGGCAGCTCCATTGGCGGCGCGGCGCGCTCTGACGGTAGCCGGTGCCGGGCCAGCAGGCGACGAGCTGGCTCCGCTGGTCGACGATCAGCCTCCGCCGGTCGACGGACTCGCGGCGCTCCCTGCCGGCCCGGCTCCGCTGCTGCACGGCCCGGCTCCGCCACCGCACGGCCCGGCTCCGCCACCGCACGGCCCGCCTCCGCCACCGCACGGCCCGCCTCCGCCACCGCACGGCCCGCCTCCGCTGCTCGACAACTCGCCTCCGCCGCTCGACGCTGATCGTCCGGCCATTGCTGACCGCCGTTCTATCATGGTCGCCGTGGCGGAGAGCGACGACGACACCGGCCACGATGTGCACTTCCTCTCGCGGCTCTCGCGCGTGAGCGTGCAGCAGACCGAGCTGGCGCTGCGGCGGTGCCCTGGCGCGCGGCACCGCGCGCTTGACGCTCTCGGGGGCGACCGTTAGCCTGAGGGTGCATGTCCCGGCGGCCAGGCGATCTCGATCCCGAGCTGCTGCGGGCCTTCCGCGAGGCCGTGCGCGCCAAGATCGCGCGCGATCTGGCAGGAGAGGACGCCGCGGCAGCGGAGCGCAAGCAACGAGTGCGTGCCGCCGTCGAACGGGGCCTCGCCCAGGCGCGGGGCGAGGGGCTCCTTCGCGCTGCGTGGCTGTTCGGCTCCTACGCGTGGGGGCAGCCCGGGGAGCGCAGCGACGTGGACCTGCTGGTGGAGGGGTGCCGCGATCCGCTTCGGGTCGCGTCGGTAGTGGGCCGGATCACGGGCACCGAGGTACACGTCGTGTGCGTCGAGGACGCACCCGAGAGCCTGCGCGAGCGGGCGCTGACCGAGGGGGTCAAGCTGTGAGCCCGCTCGACGCCCGAGTGGCGGTGCTCGTGGCCGAACTCCAGCGCGAGTGGGGGCAGATCGCCGTGCACCTCGCCAAGGCCGGGTCCGTGGACCCGGCGAGCGGAGACGCCGCGGCTGCCCTGGTGGCGCTGTCGCTCGATCACGCCTATCAGGCCTTCGAGACGTGGCTCGTGCGCCTCGAGCGCGCGCTGGGGCTTCCGGAGCGAGGCGGCGCGGGGTGGCACCTGCAGCTCCTGCTCGCCGCAGGCCAGCCGGTTCCCGGCCTGCGGCCAGCGGCCTACCCGATGGAGGCGGCGAGCGATTGGGATGACCTGCGTCGCTTCCGCCACTTCCTGCGCCGTGCGTACGCCGTGGCGCTCGACCCGGAGAAGCTCCGTGCGAACGTCGCGCGCCTCGAGCGTGCCGTCGCGGCCACGGACCCCCACGTGGCGGCCGTGGTCGCCGCGCTGTCTGGGGAATAGCGGCTGCCGTGCATGGGGCCGAGGGGGGGCTGCCGGGCCTCGCGCGGAGGCCGTGGCTACTCCCCGCAGCTCCGCCCCGCCACCATGGCCTGGTCGGCCCAGTCGAGGAGGGACTGGGAGTAGTCGCGGCAGATGGAGGCGCTGTTGGTCTGGAGCAAGTCGGCGGTGAGTGCGGCGAGACGGATGGCCGGGTCGGCCCCCTCGCCGCCGGAGTAGCAGGCCGGGACCAGGCGCGGGAACTGATCGGCATCCACCACGACGTCGACGGCGGCGGGAGGGCCGGCGACCGGGCCGGCGATGACTCCCAGGACCACGCGGCCGTCGTGGGACGCGTTCAGGGCAGCGGCGTAGGTAGGAATGGGGGTGAGCGTGTACCGCGGGTCGGGCTCACCGGGCGTGCAGCCGGACCGGAGGCCGGCGGCGCGGCCGGGGGGGAGGTCGCCGCACGTCTCGCCGAACTCGAAGCAGCGGTAGGTCGAGAGCGGGCCGAGCACCGAGGTGGGATCCGTCTGGAACGGATCGAAGAGGTCCGTGTCGGGGGGCGCGGAGCAGTCGTCCTTGTCGGTGACGATGACGACGAGCAGGGCGGCGCCGTCGCGCAGGAAGTCGCCGTTCTCGGTGAAGGTCGGGTCGAGCGCCCTCGACATGGCCTCGAGCGGCATGGGGAAGCCGCACCCGCCGGTGCCGACCGGCGCGAAGCAGGCGAACGCGTCGGCGAGGCGGCCCTCGAAGTTGGCGCTCACCGTGCCCGCGGCGTCGCGTACGAGGCCGAGGTAG
>JACRCY010000405.1 GCA_016218785.1 Deltaproteobacteria bacterium | reverse complement strand
TGCCGATGAGGGGGAAGCCGATGCTGCCGTCGGGAGTGACCCGGTAGACGTTGGAGAGGTCGGGCTCGCCGTAGACGCGGACCTCGAAGACGTCGTCCACGCCGAGGGTGACGTCGGCGGCCGGGCGGCTCTGCGGCTGGCTCGTCGGCGCGGTGGCCGGCGCGGGGCGCGGCGGCGGCGGCGGGCCGCAGGCGGCGGCCGCGAGCGCCACCGCCAGCACGAAGGGCAGCCGGGCGCGCCGCATCAGTAGCTCACCTGGACCTTCCCGAACACCTCGTGCCGCACGTAGCGGTACGCGATGCCCGCGGGGTCGCGGAAACCGGTGAAGTCGGCCGACATGTCGTAGCCGATGCCGCCGAGGAGCCAGTCCTTGAGCGGCAGCTCGATGGTCGCCTGGATTTGCAGGATGTCGTCGTCGCGGCTCATGTACCCGACCGGCAGCCCGTGGTAGTCGCGGTGTCGGTACGCGGCCCGGAGCGAGCCGAGGATCGACCTGAAGCGCGGCACCACCAGGACCTGGTCGTACCGCAGGTAGACGAGGTTATCCACATAGAAGTTGCCGGTGATGGCGTCCTGCGACCGGTAGCTGTACCCGCCCGACAGGCGCGCCGTCTGCATGAGCTGCCAGGTGGCCTCGATCTCGGCCACGGGCTGCGACATTCTCTGGTTCTGGAGGTTGCTGAGGTCGTCGTAGAAGCCGTTGACGTAGCCGAGCCGGATGGTGGCCGACAGCCGTGGTCGGATGATCCCCTGGGCCGAGGCGACGATGGTGAGCGGCCGGGAATCGGCCTTCTGCAGCACGGTGCCGACCTCCTGGTGCAGCACGAAGGCGCTCGAGACTTCGAGGGAGACGCTCAGGTGGGGGAGCACCTCCTTGCGCCCGGTCAGCCGGACGGTGTGGCGCAGCGACTGGGCGTAGCGCAGCCGGGCCTCCTCGAACCAGTCCCCCAGGAACTCGTAGCCGAGCCCGAACTCGTAGCGGCCCCGCTTCGTGCGGTAGAGGCCGCCCGCGGTCGCCCCCACCACGTCGCGCATGTAGGGCCCGATCGGCTCGAAGTTGCGCGGCAGCAGGGTCCGCGTGTACTGGGCGCTCGCGGTGCCCGCGACCGTGCCCTGCGGGTTCACGGTCAGGCGGCCGGCCTCGTCGAGCTGGAACGCGGAGAGGGAGCGCGCGTCGCGACTGAAGTAGTCACGGCGCTCGACCGACAGACCCAGGCGGAACTCGATCTTCTGGCGGGCCGCGGTCACCCCCACGCCCGGGAGCCGCTGCGGGGGCCGCGAGGCCCAGTCGGCGCGGAGCTGAAACCGCACGAAGCCCGAGCCCACGGCGTGCGCGGCGAGGGCGACGTTCGAGTCGTAGCCGAGCTCGGCGACCGCGGCCGGGTGGAGCACGGTGCTCTGGGTGAGCTTGAGCCCCGGCCCTTCGGTGGCGGTGACCTCGCGCGCCGCCGCCTCCCCGCCGCACGCGAGGATGGCCACGAGCGCCAGCCAGCGGCCGGTGCCACGACCTGCATCCCGCGTGCGATCGGGCCTCAGGGTGAGAACCCCCTTTGCGATCGGCTCACCGTCGGTCGCGCAATTACCTCAACGAAGTTGGGATCGTAGCATGCGCTGCCGGGTGACGCGAAAAGCGTGGTACGCTCGGCGCCCCGCATGCGCCCCCGGGTCGCCCTCGCGCTGTACTACTTCGCGCTCCTGGGCGCGCTCGGCTTCTTCTGGCCCTTCCTCGCCGCCCACCTCTCCGGACTGGGGCTGCAGCCGTGGGAGATCGGGGCGATCTCCGCCCTCTATCCGTTGGGCACGCTGGTGGCGCCGCCCCTGGCGGGGCTCTGCGCCGACCTGCTCCGGGCGCGGGTGTGGCTGCTGCGGGCCCTCACGGCCGCCACGGCGATCGCCTTCGCAGCTTTCGTCCACTTCGGCGGCACTCGCCCCGCCCTGGTCGCCGCCGTGGCCACCTTCGCGCTGTTCCGGGCGCCGCTGTCGCCCATGGCCGACGCGGCCGCGGTCGAGCACGCGCGCCGGCACGGCGGGAGCTACGGCGCGGTGCGGCTGTGGGGCTCGGTCGGGTTCCTGCTCGCCGCGCTCGCTGGGGGCCTGCTGCTCGACCGCAGCGGCTCGCACGTCGTCATGCTGGCCGCGCTCGCGGCCCTCCTGGCGGCCGCGGTCGCGGTCTGGGCGGTGCCGGCGCCGCCGCCGCGCGCCGAGCGGGGGGCGCTCCGGGCCGCGGGCCGCCTGCTCGCCAGCGGCGACTTCTGGCTCTTCCTGGCCACGGTCGCGCTCGGCCAGGTGGCCCACTCGGCCTACGACTCCTTCTTCTCGCTGCACCTCGCTCGCCTCGGCTGCGGCGGCCGCTTCACCGGCCTCGCCTGGGCCGTGGGCGTGGTGGCCGAGATCGGGCTCCTGGCCGTGAGCGGCCGGCTCATCGGGCGCTTCGGCGGGGCGCGGCTCCTGGCGCTGGCGTTCGCCGTCGGCGCCGCGCGCTGGCTGCTGCTGGCCGAGGTCCGCCACCCGGTGCTCATCCTCGCGCTGCAGCCGCTCCACGCCGTGAGCTTCGCCCTCTACTACGTCGCCGGCGTGACGCTCACGCGGGAGCAGGCGTCGGAGGAGACGCAGACCGCGGCGCAGGGGCTCTTCAGCGCCGCCTTCGCGCTCGGCGGCGTGGTGGGCATGCCGCTGGCCGGGCGCCTCTTCGAGCGCCTCGGCTCGCGGGCGATGTTCGGGACGGCGGCGGCGGTGGCGGGGATGGCGTGCGCGTGCGCGCTGCTCTGGGCGGCCCGCCGACGTCCGGCGACCTAGCCCGCGTCCTTGCTGCCGATGACCGTCAGGTTCGTCCCCACCTGGACCGGGATCGGCTTGCCGTTCACCGTCAACGTCGCCTTGCCGGTCAGGTACCAGCCGAAGGACCCCGTCGAGAACTGGCGGGGGTTCGCGGTCATCTTGACGCCGGCGATGTCGATCTCGATCGGCTGTGCCTGCTTGAGGAAGTCGTCGCGGCTGATGGGGCACGGGGACTTGGCCATGTGCGCTTCTCCTTGATCTGCGTATTACGCGAAGGCGATCGGCTCGAGCAGCTGCTGCAGCCGGGGCTCGACCTTCTTGCGGTACACGTCGAAGTACTCTTCCACGGTCGGCAGCCGCCCGTGCCGCGCCGTGACGGCGCCGAGGAGCGACGACCCGAGGAACACCTGGGCCCCGGCGCCCATGCGGTTGTCGAAGTTGCGCGTGGAGGTGGAGAAGGTGGTCGCGCCGGTCGCCACCTGTGCCTGGTTGCCCATGCACAGCGAGCAGCCGGGCACGTGGACGTTGGCGCCCGCGCCCAGCAGGGTCGCGAGCACGCCCTCCTGGCTCAGGCGGCCCATGGTCTCGCGGTCGGGCGGCACGGTCCACAGCTTCACCCGGTGCTGCACCCACTCCCCCTCGACGATGGCGGCGGCGATGCGCAGATCGGTGATGTCGATCATGCACGAGCCGATGAAGACCTCGTCGACGCTCCGCCCCGCCACCTCGGAGAGCGTGACCACCTTGTCGGGGTCGTTGGGGGCCGCGAGCAGGGGCTCGGTGACCTCGTCGAGGTTCACGATCACCGTGTCGGCCCAGGTCGCCCCCTCGTCGGCCTTCGGGAAGACGGGCTTGCGGAGCCACGCCTCGTGCTCGGCGATGACCTCCTTCACCCGCGCCGCTGGGTGGCGCTTCGCGAACACGTACTTGAGGAACGCCAGGTTGTTGGCCACGTGCGCGCGCACCCGCTCGGGGTTGAGCGCGAAGGTGGCCGCGGCCGCCGAGCGCTCGGCCGAGGCGTCGGTGAAGCGGTAGGCGTCGGCCACGGAGACGTCCTCGAGCCCCTCGATCTCGAGGATGCGGTCGGCGAAGACGTTGACCTTGGCGTCCCCCTTGCCGAGGTTCAGCTTGCCTGCCCTGGCGGCGGCCCACGGGATGGCGTTGACCAGGTCGCGCATGGTGATGCCGGGCTGCAGCTTCCCCTGGAGGACCACCCGCACCGACTCGGGCATGTCGAGGGGCATGAACCCCTGCGAGGCGGCGAAGGCCACCAGGTCCGAGCCCGCGGCGAACGAGATGCCGACGGGGAAGCGGGTGTGGCTGTCGCCGCCGGTGCCGACGTGGTGCGGCAGCACGAAGCGGTTGCCGACGGTGTGGATCACGCCGTCGCCGGGGCGGAGGTCGATGCCGCCGTGCTCGGCCACGAAGGCGCCGAGGTCGGTCTGCATCCTGGCGTCCTTGCTCTTCGGGCCGGCCGGCGTGTGACAGAAGGACTGGATGACCGTGGTCGCGTACTTCGTGCAGGCCAGCTCCTGCGTCTCCTGCATCGTCATGACGCCGGTCGTGTCCTGCGAGAAGACCACGCTCGCCTTGGGCTCGACGTACTCGCCCGGCAGCACGCCGTCCAGGCCCGCGGCCGCCCCCACGAGCCTCTGCGCCAGCGTGTACTGCGTGCCCGCGGCGTGCTGCGGCGCGGGCACCGGCCCGATCGCCGGGTCCTTGTGCGGCAGGCCGAGCCGCGCGCACGCGGCGCTGGCGTCCCCGGTGAGCTTGCGGCCGATGATGAGGTTGTTGCGACCGCCGGCGCGCGCCTCGTCGAGGATCGAGGCCGGCTCGATCTTGATGCGCGTCAGGACCTTGCCCTGGCCGTCGCGCACCTGGCCCGCCTGCAGGTCGATCGCGACCTCGTCCCCCTCGTGCAGGTCGCCCGTCGGCGCGCGGACCGGGATGGCGCCGCACCCGCGCAGCGTGTTGAAGAAGATCGGCGCGATCTTCGACGCCAGCACGATGCCGCCGCGCCGCTTGTTGGGCACGTGGGGGATGTCGTCGCCGATCCACCAGACCAGCGAGTTCGACGCGCTCTTGCGCGACGACCCGGTGCCGACCACGTCGCCCACGTAGACCAGGGCGCCCTTGTCGGCGAGCCGCTTCCGGCGCGCGATGAAGTCCCGGTCGGAGGGCGAGGTCGACAGGATCTTGAGGGCGTGGAGCGGGATGTCGTCGCGGGTCGAGGCCTCCTGCGCCGGCGACAGGAAGTCGGTGTTGATCTCCCCGGCGGTGCGGATGACGACCCGCTTCTGGAGCGGCTCGACCTCGGGCAGGGCCTTGAACCACTCGGCCTCGGCCCAGGCGCGGAGCGTGGCCTGCGCCTCGGCCTTGCCCCCGTTCGCCATCTCCACGACCTTCTCGAAGTCCGCCGGGCCCACCAGGATGGTGCGCCCGAGGAGGAGCGCGGCCTTGGCCGCGAAGGCTCCACCCTGGCCCAGCGCCCAGAGCAGGTGCGCGATGGACGCGCCGCCGCCCATGTGCCCCAGCATCTCCACCGCCTCGCGGCGGTCGATGGTCGGCGACTTCTTCTCGCCGCGCAGCAGCGCGCCGAGGAAGTCGGCCTTGACCTGCGTGGCGCGATAGCCGCCGGCGGGCACGCGGTCGTCGAGCAGCCCGAGGAACCACGCCGACGCCGCGCCGCGGTCCTCGGGGAGCAGGCCCGGGTCGAGCTTCTCCTCGAGGAGGGCCTCGCAGACCGCCTCGGTCTGCGCCTCGCTCAGGGGCAGCGGCGGGATGCCTTGGTCGGCCCTCTCCTGCTCGTGCCTGAGGAGCGCGCCGACGAACGCCTTGAGATCTTTGGCCATGGCCAGCTCACACGGGGCCACCGCAGTAGCCCCCGAACGCCCGGAACGCTAGCCTGGGCGGGCGCCGAGATCAAGCGGCTCTGGGGCGTCGGGCCCGGCCGTCGGGTTCCCGCGTGCGGGGGCTGCCGCCGACGGCCGGGCGGCTACGGGAGCGGCAGGTTGCAGCCCAGGACGAGCTCGACCGGCACCGGCCCCCACGCCGCGTTGCAATCACTGATCTGGTCGACGACCGTGAAGACGCCCGCCGGGAAGTCGACCATGCCCACGTACCAGACGAACTTCGCCCCGAGATCGGGCCACACCCGGTGTGCGACCGTGGCCTCGCGGATCGTGACGTCAACGACGTTGCGCGAAGGCTGGCCGCTGCCCCAGTACTCGACCAGCACGTGGTACCTCCCGTCCGGCGCCTTGTCGAGGTAGATGTTCTCCGGGCCGAAGTAGCTCACGTTGTCGACGTCCTTGCGCGGGTAGTTCTCCGGCAGCGGCCCCCAGGCGAGATCCTCGTTGATGCAGGTGAACCAGGTGCAGTCGTCGGTGACGCTGTTGATGTGCGCGCCGTCCCGCACGAGGTGGAGCTCCATGTCGGTGCCCTGGTCGTCCCAGCTCAGGGTCAGGCGCAGGTCGCGCCCGGAGCACTGCGTCCCTTCGAGCCGCCGCACGATGACGCGCGCGCCGGCGCCGTCGTGGCAGACGATCTGCACGATGTTGGTGCCGCAGAACAGCGGGAAGGTCGTGGAGAAGGCGCTGCCATCGGGGTCCATCGCCGTCTGGCCCGAGACGACGCCACACGCGCCGCCGATGACGTACCACTCGCACGAGGAAGCACCCGCGGAGCTACCCGTGACGGTGAGCGCGGTGGCATTCGGGGCGACGGGCGCATCGAGCTCCTCGACGCCAGTGAAGGGACCCGGGCAGTCGGGGCAGTCGGCCGGGTCGGTGAACTCGGCGTTCTCGGTCCGGCCGGCATAGGGCACGTCGCTCGGGGGCGGCGGGCACCCGCCGTCGCCGTACCCGCCGTCCCCCTCGGCCGCGTCGCCCGCCGGCACGTCGCGGGCGGCGCCGTCGGCGAGCGCGCCGCCATCGCCAGGTGGCGGCACAGGTGGGCCGTCGAGCGGCGCGTCCGCCGTGGTGGGTCCACACGCGGCCGCGATCGCGGCGAGGAGCGCAAGCGCCACAGGACGAAGCTCAGGGATGCGCGCGCGGGTCATGAGCCGAGCCTCCACGATTCCGAGTATCCTGCGGTCGTCCGGGGCGTGCGCAGATTGCGCCGCGGTTCTGCGATGCACCCGGAGCAGCGCCCGCCTCCAGGGTCGGCCCGCTACAGGGGCCATGTCAACTCCTGCGGCCCGGGGGCCACCCCCGCACTTCACGCTTGACCGACGGACAGCGGGGGGGGGCGACACTCGCCAGCGGGGTGTGGGGCTTCCGGGGGCGCGGTCAACAACGCCTGGAGAGTACGGGCGAGTGGAGGGGGTCACCTTCCTGAGCAGCGTCGGGACTGGAGTAGATCTGCCCGCCGGCGGCAGCGCGTGGAACTCGCTCAGCGACCGGAATGCCAAGACGGACTTTGTGGCGGTCGATGCGCGGCAGGTGCTCGCGCGGGTCGCGGCCTTGCCGATGTCCACGTGGCGCTACAAGGAGGAGGTTTCGCGGGCGCGGCACATGGGGCCCATGGCGCAGGACTTCCGCGCGGCGTTCGGGCTCGGCGACAGCGACAAGCACATCAGCACGATCGACGCGGACGGCGTGGCGCTGGCTGCGGTGCAGGGGCTGAACCTGAAGGTGGAGGACGAGACCAGGGCGCTGCGAGCGGAGGCGGCGACGCTGCAGTCCGAGAACGCGG
Organism: Deltaproteobacteria bacterium; assembly: GCA_016218785.1. Classification (GTDB taxonomy): domain Bacteria; phylum Myxococcota_A; class Polyangia; order JACRCY01; family JACRCY01; genus JACRCY01. The sequence goes on along the minus strand of JACRCY010000405.1, from coordinate 4,248 downwards.
CGCTGAAGGTGCGGCTGGAGCGGGTCGAGGCGTTGGTGGCCAGGGGCGCCCAGGGGCGGCCGGCCGGCGAGCGGCGGTCGGACCTGGGCTTCGGGCTGCTGGGCCTGGGCATGCTGGCGGTGGGCGGCGGCGTGGTGGTGGCGCGGCGCCGGCGGGCGTCGTAGGGCGCGGAGGATAGCGCCATGCGACGACTGACGATGAGACGATGTCCGGCCGGGGCGGTTCCGGCCTTGGCCGTGCTGGGGCCGGTGTTGCTGGCCGTGGTCATGCTGGCCGCGACCGGCTGCGGTGGCGGCCACGGCGGCGTGCAACAGGACGCGGCGCCGCTCGACGCGGGCGACGGCGGCGGCGGGGGCGAGGTCGCGGCGACCGACGGCCCCGGCGACGCGCTGCCGGACGGCGCCAGCGACGGGGGCGGAGGCGATGGCGGGCAGGATGGCGGTGGGGACGGCGGCACGGTGAGCACGCAGCGGTTCCTGAGCGAAACCTCTGGCGGGGCGCGCATCGAGTCCGCCAGCTACCGCCTCGAAGTCTTCATCGCGCCGGTGCGGCCGATCGGCTCCACGCAGAGCGGCAGCTACAAGCTCCAGCTCGGCCCGGGCGCGCTGCGCAACGCGCGGTAGAGAGCTCCCCCAGGATCGCCACCCACCGCCGAGACGAGCTGTCGAAAGGCCTACTCGCCAGCCGCCCGCAGCACGCGGCGGACGAGCTCGGCGTCGAACCAGCCGCCCCCTGCGAGCAGACGATCGATCACGGGGCGCACCTCGGGAATGACGCCGAGCGACTTCGCCCGGGCGAGGAGCCCGAGCGAGCCGGTCACGCGAAGCCCCACCGCGACGGCCGCACGGCGCGCTTTCCAGTCATCGATGCAGACCCGGGAGATGGACTGCTCCCTGGCCAGCTGGATGACGGCCGCCTCGCCCAGGTCCAGCGTGGCGGCAGCCACCGGGTCGAGGGGATGCGCGAGCGGCACCACGGCGAGCCAACCGGGCCGCACCGCGGGGTGGCCGCGCGCCTCGCCAGCGTCGAGCTCCGCGCGAACCTGGGGCGGGCATACGAAGTCGAGCTGCAGTTGCGCGGCCACCTCCAGCGCATCGGCCCTCGCGAGCGCGATGAGCGGCCCGGAGTTGACGACCAGCCGCTCAGCCATGCCGGGCGAACTCGATCTCCGCGTCGGCGTCCTCGGGGCGGAGGTTGCTCACCGCGACGCCCACGCGTGGCAATGCCAGAAGGAACTCCACCCGCTCCTTCCCGCACAGACGAGCAGCCTGCCCGGAGGTCAGCTTGCCGAGCTCGTACAGCTTGGCGGCCAGGAGGAATCTGGCCTCCTCCGAGAATTGCTCGGCCGACAGGCCGAGCCCCAGCAGGACCTCGTCGCCGTACTCGATGGTCAGGATGCGCCCCATCTCACGCCTCGCGATCGATTCTACCCCTTCTCGTAGACGTTGCCACCATCGCCGACAGTGCCGGTGTGGTCGCGCCGCGCTCGTGAGCTACCGCAGACAGGTCCCGGTCGGAACACCGGTCCGGCCAGCCGGACGCGGCCGGATTTCCGGCCGGACAGGGGCAGCTGCGTCGCACGCCCCACACGTGGTTCCAGGGAGTTGGGGTGGCACGAGGGCCGGCACAGGCATTGCTCGGGCGTGAGAGTGAGCGTCGACCCGACTCGCGTCGACGTTGGGAGGTCGCAATGCTAGACTCGTCTTCAGAGGCAGCCGCGCGCCTCGTGTGGGCAGGACCCATGGACGAGCAGAGCCTGCTGGAGCGCATCACCGTCGACCCAAGCATCTTCGGCGGGAAGCCCATCATCCGGGGCCGCCGGCTGGCGGTGGAGCACGTCCTCGGGATGCTCGCGGCCGGAGACACGATCGACACGATCCTCGCGGGCTACCCCTGGCTCGAGCGCGAGGACGTCCTGGCCTGCCTCGCCTACGCGCGGCGCCTGGTCGCCCACGAGCGCATCGAGCCGCGCGTCGTGGGCTCGGCGCGGTGAAGGTCCTCCTCGACGCGTGTGTCTGGGGCGGCGCGCGAGCGGAGCTCGAGGCCGCCGGCGTTGACCTCGTGTGGGCCGGGGACTGGCCCTCCGACCCCGGCGATGAGGAGATCCTCGCGCGGGCTCACGCCGAAGGCCGCACGCTGGTCACCCTGGACAAGGACTTCGGCGAGCTGGCCATCGTCCACAGGCAGCCGCATTCTGGGATCTTGCGCCTCGTGGGCCTCTCGGCCCGGCTGCAAGCAGGCGCCTGCCTCGAAGTCCTGCGGGCGCACGGTGCCGAGCTCGAGCGGGGTGCAATCGTGACCGTCGAGCCGGGACGCGTTCGCATCCGGCCGCCCGACGACGACGCCTGACGGAAACCTGCCGGGGCACGGCCCCCGGAATCCCGGGCGGCTCGGCTGCGTTGTCTCCGGCGTACGTGCGGGCGGCAGCGCATCCGGGCGCCCGGGCATGGGGGCACTGTTTCTGGCCCCGGCACCGCGGAAATGCTATGAGCAAAACATGCGGATGATCCCGATTCTCCTGAGCCTCGCCCTCGCCGGCGCGGCCTGGGCGCAGCCGGCGCCGGAGAAGATGCCGGCCGGAAAGGGCAAGAAGGCGGGGGTCAAGGCCGGCAAGAAGGCCCCCGCGTCGCAGGCGGCCGGGGGCAAGGCCAGGGCCAAGGGCAAGGGCCTCAAGGAGTACAAGCCGCCGGTCATGGACCCGGAGCCGGCGCTCGAGCCGTCCAAGGCCGCGGTGGTCGAGGGCAAGGGGGACGGCGTGGGCGTGTACGCGCGGCCGTGGTACCCGAGCCCGCGCATCGGCACCCTCTGGTCGCACGCGCGGTCGAAGGTGCGCGGCCAGATCGCCTCGCGCACGGGGGAGCGCATCTGCGTCAAGGCGTTCTGGTACGGCATCGAGCCGTTCGGCTACGTCTGCTCCAGCCACGTGCAGCCGACCAAGGCCGCGCCGAGCACCGTCGCCGGCTTCAACCTGAAGGCGGGGGAGCGCCTCCCCTACCGCTACGGCATGGTGAAGAAGGGCGCCAAGGCCAACCAGTACGGCAGCGTGGAGGACATCGACGGCAACAACATCCAGCGCACGCTGTCGGGCGCGGACTCGATCGCCATCACCGGCTCCATCGAGCACAACAGCACGAAGTACCACCGCACCGCGGACGGCATGCTCGTCGAGGCCGAGCACATCGTCTGGATGGGCGGCGGCTCGACCTGGCAGGGCGTCCACCTGAAGCCCGACGAGAAGCTCCCCTTTGCCTGGACGCGCAACGACCGCGCGCCGGTGCGCGCCGAGCCGGCGTCCAAGGCGAAGATCGTGGACAAGCTGGCCCTGCGCACGCGCGTGGAGCTGCTCGGCGAGGTCGGCGAGGGGAAGCAGCGGTTCTGGAAGATCGGCGAGGGGCGCTTCGTGGCCGCGGCCGACCTCGCGGTAGTGCGCAAGATCGCGCCGCCCGACGGCGTGCTCACGAGCCCCGAGAAGCAGTGGATCGACGTGGACCTGGGCGAGCAGGCCATGGTGCTCTACGAGCACACGGTGCCGGTGTACGCCACCCTCGTCTCGACGGGCCGGAGCATCAAGACGCCGCGGGGCAACTACCCGATCTGGGCGCGGGTTCTCGCCCACACCATGAAGAACCAGGCCTACGAGGACGGGCAGTACCACATGGCGCGCGTCCCCTGGACCGTCTTCTTCCAGACCCACAACGCCATCCACGGCTGCTACTGGCACAACGCCTACGGCTCGCCGCGCAGCCACGGCTGCGTCAACACCGCGCCGCTCGACGCGCGCTACGTGTTCGACTGGGTGCGGCCCAAGCTGCCGCCGGGGTGGTTCGGCATCCGGCCCGCCAACCTGCTCGAGAGCGTGACCGTCCACGTGCGCAACTCGCACCTCGATCCGCCCTTCGTGCAGGAGCGGTTCATCGGCCCGCCCGACAAGGAGATCGAGCAGAAGAGGCGCGACTGGGCCGACAAGCGCCGCGCGGAGAAAGCGGCGAAGGAAGCGGCCAGGACTCCGGCGCCAGCCGGCCCGCCCGCGCCATAGCGCAGGCGGCCCCTACTCGCGCGGGGAGCGCGCGGCGGGGGAGTCTGGCCGGCCTTCGCCGCGCCCCCCCGGCTCGCCCCGGCTTCGCGTGGCGAGCGAGCGCAGCGAGCGAGGTGGGCGGCCGCAGGCCATGCCGAGGCCGCCCCCCGTCAGTAGGGGCGAGCGAGCGCAGCGAGCGAGGTGGGCGGCCGCAGGCCATGCCGAGGCCGCCC
>JACRCY010000399.1 GCA_016218785.1 Deltaproteobacteria bacterium | reverse complement strand
GAGAAGTCGGAACAGGACGGCGCCATCATCGCCCAGGGGCTGGTCGCGGCCGCCGTGCCCCACGTGACGCCAGCGAGCCCGGCGGGCCTGGGGGAGGTCATCGGCCAGGCGCGGCGCCGCCTGGAGCTGGCCACGATGAGCATCACCGATCGCGACGGCCGCATCCTCGCGAGCACCGAGCCGGGCCGCGTGGGACACCTGGACCCGACCGCCAGGTCGGCGTTCCGGTCGCCCACGCAGCCTCCCAGCCCCACGGACCTCATCGTGAACCAGCGCGTCAGGCTGCGTGCCCGGGCCCCCATCCTCCGCGGCACCGATGTCATCGGCTTCGTCAACGTCGAGTTCTACTCGCACACCGTGGCGGCCCACGCGCGCCGCCTGGCGCGCTCGGGCCTGCTGCTCGCGGGCGTGTGGATCCTCGTCGGGGGCCTGCTCGCCACGATCTACGTACGTCGGATCACGCGGCCGCTGCGCACGCTTTCGGATGCGGTGGAGGAGCTCGGCGAGGGGCGCTTCGACATCGAGATACCCGGCCGCGCCTCGAACGACGAGGTGGGCGCGCTGGCGCGGCGCTTCGGACAGCTCGCCGGGCGGCTGTCGGAGCGCGACCGCGAGCTGCGCGACCTGAACGCCACCCTGCAGCAGCGCGTCGACGCGGTCACGGCGGACCTGCGCGGCGCCAAGGAGTTCCTGTCGCTGGTGCTGGAGAGCGTGGGGGAGGGGATCCTCACGGTCGATGCCGCCGAGCGCATCACCTCGGCCAACCTGGGTGCCTTCGAGATCGTCGGGGGGGCCGTGCCGCGCGCCGCTCCCGAGGCCGACACGGCCGAGCTCGCCGGCCGGCCCTTCGCGGCCCTCTTCCGGCCCGACGAGCGCGCGCTGGTGAGCGGGCTCCTGGCGCGCGCCCTGAGCGGCCAGCGGGCGGAGCCCTTCGACGGCACCATCGAGCGACCCGACCACCGCCTCGTGCCGGTGCGCGTGGCCCTGGCGCCGCTCGGCGCGCCCCCCTCGGGCCTGGTGGCGCGCCTCGAGGACCTGACCGAGTGGCGGCGACTCGAGGAGCAGGTCCGCCGCAGCGACCGCCTGGCGTCCCTGGGCACGCTCTCGGCGGGCTTCGCCCACGAGATGGGGAACATCCTGCACGTCATCAACGGCTACGCCAAGATGATCCTGCGCGACCTCCCCGCCGACGCCGCCGTGCGCGGGGACGCGGAGCGCATCGACAAGGAGAACCGGCGCGGCATCGAGCTGCTCGACCGCTTCAGCGTGTTCGCGCGGCCGCAGCGCGCGGCCGTCGGGCGCCGCGACGTCCGCGCCATCCTCGAGGAGGCGCTCGACGCCATCGCCCCCGAGGCCCGGCAGCGCAAGGTGACGGTGACGCGCGCGTTGCCGGCGCTCCCCGAGGTCGAGGGGGACGGCACGCTCCTCCGCCAGGCGTTCTTCAACGTCCTCTTGAACGGGCTGCAGGCGGTCGGCAGGGAGGGGACGCTCACCGTGAGCGCTGGCGAGGGGGTGGGGGGCATGGTACGCATCGAGGTGCGCGACACCGGGTGCGGCATCCCGGAGGAGAACTTGCCCCGCGTGTTCGACCCGTTCTTCACCACGAAGGAGGCCGAGGGGACCGGCCTCGGCCTCGCCATCGTCCACCGCATCATCGAGGTGCACGGGGGGCGCGTCGAGATCGAGAGCGAGGTGGGGAAGGGGACGCTGGTGCGCTTCGTGCTGCCGGCGGCACCCGCGGCGTCGCGCACGGCGGCCGCGGCGGGGGCGGGGGCGACGACCGTGGCGGACGCGGGGGGCGCAGCGGGCGGAGGTGGGGGGTGACGGCGCGCGTGGTGGTCATCGACGACCAGGAGTCGGCCCGCGACCTGTTCGGCCGCTTCCTCGACCCGAAGCGCTTCGAGGTGGTCCCGTTCGCGTCGGCACCGGAGGCGCTCGCCTACCTGGAGGAGAACGACACCGACGTGGTGGTCACCGACCTGCGCATGCCGGGGATGGACGGCATGGAGGGGCTGCAGCGCTGTCGCGAGCGCTGCCCCGACGTCCCCGTCATCATGGTGACCGCCCACGCCAGCGTGGAGACGGCCGTCGAGGCGATGCGCCACGGCGCCTACGACTACATCAAGAAGCCGTTCGAGCCGGGCGAGATGGAGCTGATCGTCGGCCGTGCCGCCGAGCACCGGCGCCTGCTGCGCGAGAACCGCAACCTGCGTGTCGCGTGCGAGAGCCGGTTCGCGGCCCCGAACATCATCGGGCAGTCGGCGGTCATGGCCCGGGTCTTCGATCTGGTGGCCAAGGTCGCGCCGCTCGACGTCACCGTGCTCGTCGAGGGGGAGAGCGGGACGGGCAAGGACCTGATCGCGCGCGCGATCCACGCGCGCTCGAGGCGCGCCGCGGGCGCCTACGTGTCACTGAACTGCGCGGCCATCCCCGACAGCCTGCTCGAGAGCGAGCTGTTCGGCTACGAGAAGGGCGCCTTCTCCGGCGCGACCGGGGAGCGCCCCGGCTTCTTCGCCGCGGCCGACGGCGGCACCCTCTTCCTCGACGAGATCGGCGACCTGGGCGCCGCGCTGCAGCCGAAGCTGCTGCGGGTCCTCCAGGACGGCACCTACTACCCCGTGGGGGGCCGGAAGATCCAGCGCGCCGACGTACGCGTGATCGCGGCCACCAACCAGGATCTGGGCGCGCTCGTCGAGGCGGGGCGCTTCCGCGCCGATCTCTACTACCGCATCAACGGCGTCACCATCGTGTTGCCGCCCCTCCGGGCGAGGCCCGAGGACATCCCGCTCCTGGCGACGCACTTCGTCGAGCGCGCCTGCGCCCGCTTCGAGCGCCGCCCCCTCGCGCTCCTGCCCGAGGTGCAGCGCCGCCTGCTCGACTACCGCTGGCCGGGCAACGTCCGCGAGCTGGAGCACGCGCTCGAGCGCGCGGTGCTCGTGGCGCAGGAGCCCGCGCTCCGGCTCGAGGATCTGCCGGCCGAGCTGCAGGGCGCCGGGCTCGCCCCTGCCGCGGGCTCCCCGGTCGCGGGCGCCGCGTCGCCTCCCACGTCGGCCGGTGCCGGTCTCGCCGCCGGCCCGGACGGAGCCCTGCCATCGTTCCGCGACGCCCGCGAGGAGTTCGAGCGCGAGTACCTGAAGGCCATCCTCGCGGCGTCGGGCGGCAACGTGACCGAGGCCGCGGAGCGCGCGGGCTTGCACCGCGCCACCCTGTACGAGAAGCTCTCGCGCCTCGGCATCAAGGCGCCGTAGAGTAGCAGACGCGGGCAGTAAGCCGGAGTGGCGGAATGGCAGACGCTGTGGGCCACAGAGGCACCCCACGGCGACCGGACAGCAGACGCGGGCAGCAAGCCGGAGTGGCGGAATGGCAGACGCTGTGGGCCACAGAGGCACCCCACGGCGACCGGACAGCAGACGCGGGCAGCAAGCCGGAGTGGCGGAATGGCAGACGCTGGGGCCTTAAAAGCCCCTAGACCGTAAGGTCTGTGAGGGTCCGAGTCCCTCCTCCGGCACTCGCAGTGGGCACGGCGTGGCCGCGCCCGAGGTTCCCATGACTCTCCTCAACACCGCGCTCATTGGTCTGCTGGTGCTCGTCTTCGCCGGGGGCGTCCTCCTGCTGACACGCAGGCGCGACGGCGCGCGCAAGACGACGCCCACCGCGCCCCGGGGTACGGCCGGGCACGCGCCTGTCGAGGCCGACGCCCGCCCGCCCGAAGCGGCGGCCGCCGCGTACGTGCCTTCGCCCGGGGACGCGGAGGGGTTGCTGACCGTCGCGCGGCAGTGCCTCGAGAAGGGGGACCTCGAGCGCGCGCTGAGAGGCTTCCGGGCGCTCCTGCTGCTGCGGCTCGACGCCGGCCCGATCAGCAAGGCCGAGGTGTACCGCTCCCTGGGCGAGATCCACGAACGACTGGGCGAGAGGAACAAGGCCATCAACATGCTGGAGCGGGCGCTGGAGGCCGAGCCCACGCTCGCCGGGGCCCGGGAGCGGCTGGAGCGCCTCTCCGCGGGCCGCTAGACCGCGCTGGCGGCGCGGCTGAGAGGCCCGGATGTGCGGAACCGCACGGGCCCGCGTGAGCGTCTTGCGACCCCGGAGGCCGTCTGCTAGCTTCGCGCCCCGATGCTCCGGGCCGTGCTCTTCGACATCGACGGTACGCTCGTCGACACCGAGCGCGAGAGCGCCGAGGCGATCCGCCGCGTCCTCGCGCGCCGCGGCCTCGTCATGTCGCAGGCCGAGATCGATCACGTGCTCGGGCACTCGTGGCACGAGATCCATGAACGGCTGCGCGCCGGACACGGTGCGGCGCTGCCCGAGCTGCCGGAGCTCATCGAGACCTCGGCGGCCGAGCGCGAGGCGGTGCTGCGCGAGCAGGGGCTCCGGGAGCTGCCCGGGGCCCGCGACCTGGCCCGGCGGCTCGCCGCGCGGCTTCCCATCGCCGCGGTCTCCGGGGCCGGCCGGCGGGAGGCGACCTTCGCGCTCCAGGGGCTCGGCATCCTGGACCTCTTCCGGCTGGTCCTCACCGCGGAGGACTGCTCGCCGGGCAAGCCGTCGCCCCGGTGCTACCTGCTCGCGGCCGAGCGGCTCGGCGTGGCCCCGGCCGAGTGCCTGGTCATCGAGGACTCGGCCGCGGGCATCGCCGCCGGCCTCGCGGCCGGCGCGCGCGTGGTGGCCGTGAGCGCGGCCAACTTCGCCGGGCAGGACCAGTCGTCCGCCCACGCCGTGGTCGCCACCCCGGCCGACATCGACGAGGCGCTGATCGCGCGTCTCTTTCCTCCGGTTTTGCGCGCCGGTCCCGGGACGCTAGAATGACGGCGGGACGCGGCGTGTAGGGTGGTGGACCGATGAAATCCTCCGACAAGATCAGAGCACTCGAGGCCGCCATCAAGCGGGGCGGCGCGGAGAAGTACCACCGGCAGAACGCCGAGGCGGGCAAGCTCTTCGTGCGCGACCGCCTGCGCCTGCTGCTCGACGACGGCGGCGTGGACTTCGCCGAGGACGGGCTCTTCGCGCGCGCCGATGAGGCCGGCGTCCCGGCGGACGGCATCGTCACCGGCGTCGGTCGCATCGGGGGCCGGCCGGTGGCCATCGCGGCCAACGACTCGACGGTCAAGGCCGGCTCGTGGGGCACGGCCACGGTCGAGAAGATCGTGCGCATCCAGGAGACCGCGGCCCGGCTGCGCATGCCGCTCGTCTACCTCGTGGACAGCGCCGGCGCCCGCATCACCGAGCAGATCGAGATGTTCCCGGGCCGGCGCCACGCGGGCTACATCTTCCACAACCAGGTGCGCCTGTCGGGCTTCGTCCCCCAGGTATGCTTGCTCCTCGGCCCGTCGGCCGCGGGCGGCGCCTACATCCCGGCCTTCTGCGACGTGGTCGCGATGGTGGACGGCGCCGCTTCCATGTACCTCGGGTCGCCCCGCATGGCCGAGGCCGTGATCGGCGAGAAGACCACGCTCGAGGAGATGGGCGGCGCCCGCATGCACTGCGAGGCCTCCGGCTGCGGCGACTACCTCGTGTCGTCCGAGGAGGAGGGGCTCGCCTTCGTGCGCGAGTACCTCTCCTTCATGCCGCAGCACGCGGGCGAGCTGCCGCCGACGCAGCCGTCGCAGCCCCCGCGCCCCGGGGCCCGCACCATCGACGACATCATCCCCAACGAGCAGTCGAAGCCGTTCGACATGATCGAGATGCTCGACGCGATCCTCGACGACGGCAGCTTCCTCGAGATCAAGCACCGCTTCGCGCCGGAGCTGATCACCGGCTTCGCCCGCATCGAGGGGCGGCCGGTCGGCGTCCTCGCCAGCAACCCGCGCCACCGCGGCGGCGTGCTCTTCGTGGACTCCGCCGACAAGGGGGCGCGCTTCATCTGGCTCTGCGACTCGTTCAACATCCCGCTGCTGTTCCTCGCCGACGTGCCCGGGTTCATGATCGGCACCAAGGTCGAGCGCAAGGGGATCATCCGCCACGGCGCCAAGATGATCGCGGCCGTCTCCGAGGCCACGGTCCCGAAGATCAGCGTCATCGTGCGCAAGGCGTACGGCGCCGGGCTCTACGCCATGTGCGGGCCGGGCTTCGAGCCCGACGCCTGCCTGGCGCTGCCGCAGGCCATGATCGCGGTGATGGGCGCCGAGGCGGCCATCAACGCGGTCTACGCCAACCAGATCGCGGCCAAGCCGCCCGAGGAGCGGGAGGCCTTCGTCGCCGAGCTGCGGGCCGAGTACCACCGCGAGATCGACGTGCTCAGGCTCGCCTCGCGCCTCCACGTGGACGCCGTGGTGCCGGGGGACGCCCTGCGGCGCGAGCTGTCGCGGCGGTTCACGGCGGCCGAGGGGAAGCGGGTCACCGGGCTGCAGAAGAAGCACGGCGTGACGCCGGTGTAGGGCGCTGGCTCGCCCGCGCCGACGCCGCGAGCCTGTCGTCGAGCGCCCGTACCGCGGCCGGCCGTCGGCGGCGCAGCACCACGCAGGCGACGATGACCGCCCCGACGCCCGCCGCCCAGCGCAGCCTCTCCGCCCACCAGGGCAGGCGCCCGAACGGGTCGTACCCGAGGTGCGCCGCGAGCATCATCAGGAGGACCGGCATGATTGCGAGCGGGATGAGCGGGAGCCAGGGCCAGACCTGCCCCTCCTCGCGGTCCCGGCACATGGCGCGGTACTCGCGCATGTCGTGAGCGCCCACGGGGGTGTCGAGATCGAACACCGGACCGTCGCAGCGGGGGCAGCCCTCGGGTCCGGGGGCCATGGAGCCGCAGTTGCCGCACTGGTAGCGCATGGTGTCCTCCTTCGAGCCGGGCTCAGAACCGGGTTCGCGTGTCGCCCGCGTAGCCGCCCAGAATCACCGAGAGCCGGCTCGCCACATTCGCCTCGGAGGCAGGGCTGCCAGTAACGTTGGGGGTAGACCGGACGATGTCGGCCCGCACTCGTGCCAGGTCGTCGCGCGACATGCCCTTGAAGGTCTCGAGCGCCGCGCGAACCCCCTTGGCGTAGTCGGAGTCATTGCGGTTCGGGATTGAAGCGGGAATCGGCCACTTCGCAGCGTTGCGCTGGACCGACGAGAGCCCGCCCTGCGCCACGGCCGCCGCCGTGACGCGGGCAAAACCCTGGGCGAGGGCCGCGCACCGCGCGTTGTGGATCCCGTCGTTGTTGGCACGCGCGATCTCGATGTTGATCTTCACGAAGAGCGCCAGGGCCGAGCCGATCCCGAGGCCCATGCTGGCGTTGGGCGAGAGCGTGGGCGCCTTGATGCCGGCGGCGTGGGCCGACTCGAGCGTCTCGGCGAGGAGGTGAGCCACCTCGACCTTGTGGCCCGCGCGCTCCACGCGATCAATCCCGAACGGCTCGGGCGGCTTGGCAGGCTGCGCCTGGCGGGCCTGTTTCACCACCGTGTCGAGCTGCGGAGTGGGTGCCCGAGGCGGGGCCTGCTCGCTTGCCGTGGTCCTGGTCCTGGCACAGAGTGCCGCGCGGGCCTTGACGACCAGGTCGATCGGCAGCGGGCCCACGGGTGGCAGGCCAGCCAGCGGTGTTCCGAGCTTGCCAAGCTGACTCTGCTTGTCCTGGCACGCCACGTCTCGAAACGCGTCGAGGGCGCGGTCGGCCACGGAACGGTTGGAGTTGTTGATCTCGACGCCCATGTTCGCCTCCGTTGGTCTCACCCCGGTTATCGGCCGGGGAACGGGGCGGTTGCCTGAAAACGCGAAGGACGCGTTGCCGGCGGGCGGTGCGTCCGCTATACCCCTGGCAATGAAGGAGATCCTCACGCTCCGCTCGCCGGCCGAGGCGCTGGAGTTGCTGGCCGGGTTCGCGCCCGTGGGCACGGAGCGCGTGGCGCTCGTCGAGGCGGACGGCCGGGTGCTCGCCGCGGCGCTGGCCGCGCCCTGCGACTGGCCGCTCTGGACGCGCAGCATGATGGACGGCTACGCCGTGCGCGCCCGGGATCTCGCCGCCGCGGGGCCCGCGCATCCCGTCCGGCTGGCGGTGCGCGGCGCCGTGCCCATGGGGGACTCGTTCGCGGGCGAGGTGGGGGCGGGGGAGGCCGTGGCCATCACGACCGGCGGCAAGCTCCCGGCCGGCGCCGACGCCGTGCTGGTCGTGGAGGATGCCCGGCAGGCGTGGCCGGGGGCCATCGAGGTACTCGGCGACGTCGGCCCCGGGGCCAACGTGATCCGCCCGGGCGAGGACTTCCGCTGCGGCGAGGAGCTCGTGCCCGCCGGGCGCCGCCTGCGGCCGCAGGACCTGGGGCTCCTCGCCGGCCTCGGCGTGCTCGAGGTGGAGGTGCGCCGCCGGCCGCGGGTGGGCCTCCTGTCCACCGGCGACGAGGTCGTGCCGCCGGGCCCCGCGGAGCTGCCGCCGGGGAAGATCCGAGATCTCAACCAGACCGTGCTCGCGGCACAGCTCCGCCGCGCCGGGGCCGAGCCCGTGCCGGGGGGGATCGCGCCGGACCGCGAGGAGGCCCTGCGCGCCGCGATCGAGGCGCTCTGGGAGCGCAGCGACGCGGTCCTCGTCTCCGGTGGCAGCTCGGTGGGCACCCACGACCTCGTCGAGCGCGCGGTCACGTCGCTGCCCGGAGTCGAGCCGCTCTTCCACGGCATCAACGTGCGCCCGGGCAAGCCCACGCTGTGCGTGCGGCGCGGCGGCCGGCCTCTCGTCGGCATGCCCGGGCACCCCGTGTCGTCCATGGTCATCTTCGACGTGTTCGTCCGGCCGCTCCTCCAGCGTCTCTGCGGCGAGGCGCCCCGCGATCCCTGGCCCGCCCGCCGGCGGGCGGTGATGGCCGCCGCGTGCCGCAAGACCCCCGGCCGCGACGAGTACGTGCGCGTGGCGCTCGCGCCGCCCGCGGCGCCCGGCGGGCCCTGGCGCGCCACGCCCGTCCCCGGAGGCTCGTCCGCCTTCTCGTGCGTGGTACGCGCCGACGGCCTGGTGCTCGTGCCCGAGACCGTGGATCGCCTCGCGGCCGGGGACGAGGTCGAGGTGCTGCTGTACCTGTGACGGGGCGAGGGCCGTGCGCCTCCGCACGGCCAGTCCGGCCCCACCTACATTGACGCCGCGTTCACGCTCCGGTACTTTTCCCGTCGTGGCTCGACGGGAAGCATCAGGTCGCGCCACGACGCGCGTCCGTGCCAAGCAAGGAGGCAGCCTCGATGCCACGCCCACCGTTCGTGCGCGCTCTCGTGACGGCGCTCCTGTGCACCCTGGCGGCTCCGCCGCTCATCGGGACCGCCGCGGCGCAGAAGCCCTGGGAGCGCAAGGGGGTGAGGGTCAAGGTCAAGATCGACTCGTCGCCCCAGAACGCGGTGATCTACCTCGACTCCAAGGAGTTCGGGCCGCTCGGCTACACGCCCCTGGAGACGAAGCTGGTCAAGGGGACCTACAAGGTGATCCTCGAGCTGCCCGGGTACAAGCCGCTCGCCCGCGACATCACGGTGGGTCGGCGCAACGACCCGTTCATCTTCGTCATGGAGCGGCTGCCGAAGCCCGCGGTCCTCGACCTGCGCGTCTCGCCCGCCGACGACTCCGCCCAAGGCGCCAAGGTCACCGTCGACAACGTCGCCGTGGGGGCCATCCCCGCGACGGTCGAGGTGGCCGCCGGCCGCCACCAGGTCGTGGTGACCAAGGACGGCTACAACACCTACAGCGAGTGGGTCGACGTCGGCGAAGCCGAGCGCCGCACCGTGGTCATCGTCATGGTGCGACTGGCCCCCAAGACGGGCACGCTGGTCGTGAGCGCGGACGTGCCCGGCGTCGAGGTCTACGTCGACGGCGCCAGGTGTGACGGGGTCCCGTGCGTGATGACCTTGCCCGAGGGCCCCCACATGGTCGAGGTCCGCTCCGGGACGCTGCAGCCGTTCCGGCAGCAGGTGACCGTCATCGCCGGGCAGCAGGCCAAGGTGATGGCGAGCCTGGCGTCGCAGATCCCCCAGACGGGCGCCATCCGCGTGCACACCCCCGGCCTCAAGGGCGCCGAGGTGTACGTCGACGGCGAGCTGAAGGGGAAGGCGCCCGGCGAGTTCACCGGCATCCGGCCCGGCACCCACGCGCTCGAGGTCCGCGCCCCGGGCTACAAGCCGTTCGAGAAGGAGATCCAGATCCGGGCCGGCGACACCAGCTACGTGAAGGTGGAGCTGGAGAAGCTGCCCGAGGCCAAGCCGGTCGGGCTCCTGGTCGTGAAGAGCACCGTCCCGCTCGCCGAGGTGTTCATCGACGGCGCGGCCTTCGGTCAGGCGCCGGTGCGGCGTGAGCTGCCCCCCGGCCGCTACATCGTGGTCGTGCAGAAGTCGGGCTTCCCGGAGTTCAAGCGCGAGGTCATGCTGGTGCAGGGGCAGACCCTGGAGGTGGTCGCGGAGATGAAGGCCGTCGGCCGCATCATGGTCATGGCGCCTCCCGGGGCCGCGATCATCCTCGACGGACAGCTCATCGCCCGCACGCCCATGACGCCGACCGAGGTGCCGACCGGCGAGCACATCCTCGACGTGCGCCACCCGGGCTTCCTCGAGTTCCGCCAGGCCATCAAGGTCGAGGGGGGCAAGTCGGCCAACTTCGAGATCGAGCTCAAGCCGCGCCCCACGGGCCCGTCGCCGATCCAGGTCGCCAAGATGCGCCGCGCCCTGTCGTCCTTCGGCGAGCACGCCATCCCGCCCGGGACGTTCACCGCCGACGTCGGCTTCGGCTTCCCCTACTTCTTCGAGGGCCGGATGACGGTCGGCGCGGTGCGTTTCGGCAAGATGATGGGCCTGGACGCCGGCTTCATCTTCCGGACCTTCGGCCAGGCGAACGAGTTCCTCGCCAAGACCCGCTTCACGGCCCTCGAGGCCGGCCCCATCGCCCTCGGCGCCGACTTCGCCATCGGCGGCGGCGGCGGCCCGGACGGCCGCGACAACTTCTCGCTGGAGTTCGGCTTCGGCTTCACGCTGCACTTCAAGGAGATCGCCGCGTTCTCCGGTCGGGGCTTCTTGAGCTACTACACCGACCGGATGTGCTGGCCGCGGAAGCTCAACGGCACGACGTACTCGAATGTCGACGACCTGAATAGCAGTCGCGACGTGTGCCGAGCCTATGACGGGAGCACGAACAACAACGTTCCCAACACGAAGACGGTGCCGCCCTCGGTCCTTGATGAGTTGACCCACTTTGTGTCGTCAGCCGGACTGCCGGCCGATTGGGACCCGCGCGACCACCGCCTCAGCGGCACCCGCTTCTACCTGCAGGCCGCGCTCGAGGTCACCGTGGCCCAGAACGTGGGCCTCTTCCTCCTCATCGAGGGCGTGCCCTTCCAGCACGACCGGGCGGCCTTCATGGACCTCTGGAACTCCGCCCAGATCCGCCGCGACCCGCACATCTACGGCCGCGCGGGCATGACGCTCAAGTTCTGACGCGTCCCTCCGACTCCCCCCGTCCCCGTCGGCAGGCCATGCCGCTGCCGGGCGTCCAGCCGTCTTCTCAGCAGGCGGTCGTCGCCCAGGCACATGTCCCCGGCGGCAACGAGCTCGGCATCCGGATGCGCACGGAGCCGGCCGACTGCCTGGACCGTGACACCGCAGGCCTGCGCCAACGTCGGGGTGTGTCGCCACCCGTGGCGCCACGCGAGCTGAACGAAGAGCCGCCGCGCCAGGGTGCGCCCGCGGATCGCAGCTGCGAGGGAGCGAGTGGCCGCCGTCGCCGCAGCGACGATGCGGCCGAGCGGCCAGCGCGGCATCTCCGTTGGCTTCACGGGCCTGGGTGGCGGCGTTCCGTTGACATCGCAGTGCGGGTCGCCCGAGACGTATGCGTGCCACCTGGCCGCGAACACCGCGGGCGCGACGGGAAGTGCACCGAACGCCGCCGCGAGCCGCGCGGCACTGATCCAGGGGTCGGTGATCGCGCCCACGACGTCGCGATGCGTGCTCCACTCCCACTCCAGCGGATCGCGCACGAGCCTGTCGCGACACGGGTTGAGCGCGAGGTAGCGAACGAGCCTGCGCAGGTGCTTGAGGTCGGGGATCTCCTCCGGGCGCGGCACGGGCTCCCAGCGCGGGGCAGCGCGCGACCAGTCTGGTGAGGGATCCCGCCGTCCGAGTGCCGCCAGGATGAGCGCGAGCGTGGTACGGGCTCTCTCGGGTTCCGGCGTGTCCAGGATGAGGTGCGGGTGGTTCGGCATGAGCACGGCGGCCAGGGCGTGCGGGAACGCCCGGCGCAGCCACCGCCAGAGCCTCGAGGCCGAGGGCCACTCGGCGAGGGGTATCCCGGAGACCGAGTGGGCGGTCAGGTGGACCAGCATCAGGACCTCCTGCCTTGGGGCATCTTGCATCCCCGATGCCAGGGCGTCTGGGCCGGTCGCCACGCCGTGTCGGCCCCGCTTCGCCGAAGGGCACGGGACGGCGGCCCGGAGAACTTTCATGGGTTGAAAGAAGTTGCGGCCGCCGTTGCGGGCGGCGGCGCGGACTTTCACCTGGTGAAACAAAGCGGCGGCGCCGTCACCACCGAGGGTCCGGTGCTGCGGGGTGTCCGGCACACCGGACAGTGTCCGGATTCCGGCCGGACAGGGACGGGGTTGGGCCTACCGCCCCGGCCCCGGCTCCAGCTCGTAGGTGCAGTCGTCGTTGCGGCGGCCAATCTCGAAGGCGCGGAGCGGAGGGACCACCGATGTGGCGCCGCTGGCGGGGGGCGTCCCGGTGCCGGAGGGGCTGCCCCGAAGCGGCGTCACCAGGCCGTCGCCGTCGGCGTCGACGAAGATGGGGTTGGTGAAGGCGAAGGGGGGCATGTCGATGTCCCCCACCACGTCGCGCCGCAGGAAGGCGTCGGCGTAGGCCAGGGCGACCACGAAGGTGTCGGTGGGCGTGGCCACCTCGACCGTCTGGTCGAGGCGCGGGCGGCCGTCGGGCGGCACGTCGAGCTCGTGGGCCACCACGCCACCGACGACCACGCGGACCTTGTCGACCGGCACCCAGGAGGCGGCCTGGACCACGACGCGGATCTGGAGCGTGCCCGCGGTGGCCGCGACCGTGTCGCCGATGCGCGCATCGCCCGACTCGATGGTGACGAAGGGCGCGGTGCTCACGACCACGCGGTGGTCCCGCAGCGCCTGCATGAAGCGCGCCTCGGCGTAGGTGCTGGGGTCGTCGTCGCCGGTGTAGACGTAGTTGCGGGGGTAGCCGGGCGACAGGCCGCGCAGGCCGTGGGAGTCGGAGTTGCCGGTCGCGGTGACGCGGTGGCCGGTCCGGACGAGGCAGAGCCAGTCGCCCACCACCGTCGTGAGGTACGGCTCCCGGACCTCGATGCCGTTGAGCACCTCCACCACGTCGAAGTCGTAGCTGAACGCGAACGGGCTGGTGCAGGCCTCCGGGTCGAGCCAGTAGGTGAAGAAGTACGAGGGCGGGTTCTCGTAGCGCGGGTGGTTGACCTGGACCACGGGCTGGGTCGGGTGGCCGTGGGCGTAGGCGAAGACGAGGTCGGGGTTCTGGAAGTCCGGGAGGGTCTCGACGGGCGGGGCGCCGCCCAGGGCCTCCTCGGGCTTGAAGGGGAGGGGGAAGGCGCTGAAGTGGGCCCAGTCGAGGGAGATCTCGTTGCCGACGAGCGAGGCCACGCGCCCCTCGAGCCCGACGGCGACGATGACCGGCGCGTAGTCGGTCTCGCTGTTGTGGTCCGCGGAGCCGAGCACCTCGAGGCCGCTCACGGCCGCCGCCACGACCCGGCCGTCGAGGGGAGCGGTCGTGTCCTGGCTGCGGGCGGCGTGCACGTGCAGGTCGGCGCTCAGGAAGCCGCTGGTGTCGACGGCGCGCTCCAGGGTGACGTCGAGCGGGCCGAAGGCCGCGCCAGCCTGGAGCACCAGGTCCTGCGTGAAGATCTCGTACTCGGGACCGCGGCTCACGGTGAGGCGCCACTTGCCGGGCGGCACCGGCAGGCTGGCGGCACCGTCGAGGAGCGCCGCGCTGTCGAGCATGCCGTAGAGCCGTGGCGCCATCCGGCTGAGGCTCTGCGTGGGGGAGTAGATCGAGCGCCCGGTGCCGTCCTGGTCGCGCAGCGTCGCGAGCGCCGGGATGGCCGCGCCGTCGCCGTCACGCACTGTGAGCTGGAGCGTGGCGGGCGGGCCGGCCTCCGCGTCGAGCCCGGGACCGCAGGCCGGCGTCGCCGACACGACGAGGCCCAACGAGACGAGTCCCCAGAGCCGGAGCCTGGGCGCGTGCCAGGGTTTGCGTGGGGGCCGCATGCTGCGCCCGGACCGGTCGCTGCGCCGCATCTGGGGCCTCGGATGCGCCAATCGTCACCGAGTATAGCGCATGGGTTATAGTAGCGCCGCCCGAGAGGTGCCCCGGTGGACCCGAGCCCGCCCACTACGCCGACGCCCGCGGCCGAGGAGCCGCTGCCGAAGCGTGCCGCGCGGCGCCTCTACGTCGGGCTGGCCGCGATCGGCGGCGTCGCGCTCCTGCTGATCCTGGGGATGCTGTTCGCCCCGGAGCACGCCCGCCTGCTGCCCGTCATCTGCTACCGCATCGAGCCCCGGTCGATCGGGGCGGGCGTGGTCCTGGCGCTCACCTTCCTCGGGTTCCCCTTCGCCGTGCGCCTGGTCCTTTCCGACGCGGCCGCCTGGCGCAAGCTCGTCGCCGCGGTCGCCCTCGGCTTCGGGCTCCAGTGGTCCTTCGCCCTCGCCGAGCAGAAGGGCACGCGGCCGCTCCTCGAGCGCCTCTGGGAGACCGGTCACGCCGAGTTCCTGCGCCTCTCGATGACGCCGCTGCCGCCCGACTACGTGCGGCGGTACGACGACTACGGCATCCGCCAGAAGTGGCTCTACGCGCGCACCAAGCCGCCCGGCGCGCTCGTGGTCTACCGCGCCGTCGCGGTCGTGGCCAAGGGCCCCGTCGGCGGGTCGGCCGAGCGCCTGTTCTACGGCGAGGCCCCGCGCGACTTCCTGACCCACGCCCGCATGCGCCTCTCCGGGGTGCTCTTCGTCCTCTTCCCGCTCCTCACGTTCCTCGCGCTCGTGCCGCTCGTCTACCTGGCCCGGCCGCTCGCCGGCGAGCGCGGCGCCTGGCTGGCGGTGCTCCTGTACCCCGTCACGCCGAGCGCGCTCCTCGTCACCATGCACCTCGACGGCGCGATCTACCCGCTCTTCGGGTGCGCCGCCCTGGCGCTCGCCCTGGCGGCGCGGCGCCGGGCGTGGCTGGCCGCCGCCGGCGGCGCCGTGCTGTCGCGCGGCGTCTTAATCACCGTAGGGCGGCGGGCGCTGGTGCCCCTGGCCGGGGCCCTCGCCGTGCTCGGGCCCGGCGAAGGTGCCGAGCGCCCCGCGCGCGCGCGGCTGCTCCGGGCGCTGGGGCAGGGCGCGCTCTTCGCCGCCGGCTTCCTGGCGGTGCACCTCTTCTTCATGGTGGCCCTGGGCTACCGCCCGTTCGCCCGCTACGCGGACGCGCGCCTCGTGCACCACGTGTGGAAGACGACGATAAGCCTCCAGCCGTGGCTCACGCTGAACCCGATCCAGTTCGTCCTCTGGGTGGGCATCCCGGTCATGGGCGCGTTCCTCGCCGACACCGTGCTCGGCCTCACGCGCGGCGGCTGGCGGACCGTGCGCGGGCTGTTCGGCCCGCTGCTGGTGGTCGTGATCCTGGTGACCAACCAGCTGGGCGAGGCCAAGAGCGAGGTCATGCGGCTCTGGCTCTTCTTCGTGCCGCTGGTCTGTGTCGCCGCGGCCGCGCGCCTCGTCGCCTGGGAGGAGCACGCGCGCCGCTGGCTCGTGCCCGTGACGCTCGCGCTCCAGCTCCTCTACGTGTTCGCGCTGAAGAGCAACTTCGACTGTCACTAGGCTACAGGCTGTAGCCTACTCCGCGGCCTGGTACGACTTGTAGACCGGCTTGGCGGCGGGCGCCGCGGGCCTGACCGTCGAGTTCAGGACGCCCTTGGCCCGCTTCTCGTAGGTCTGCGACCCGCGCTGCCTGACCACTTCCTTCGCGGGCGCGGCCTCGGCCTCGTCCACGAACCGCTTCGCCTGGGCGGCCGTGGCCGCGGGGGCCGCCTTGTCCACGGGCACGTCCGCCGCCGACAGGATGATCGAGTCGAGCAGCCGCTCGCGGTAGGAGGCGAAGAGCGTGGGGCTGGCGAACACGTCCACCGAGACGATCCGGCCGTTGACGGCCGCGATGAAGCCGATCAGCTTCTTGGCCTCGGGCAGGCGCTGGAGCTCGCGGGCGATGTGCTCGCGGTACGGCTTGACCGCCCACTGGCCCTCGGCCCCGGCCGCCACGCGGCGGTAGGTATCGGTTGAATTCTGTGCGCCCAAGGCCGCGTTCTTCTTGGAGACTTCGGCCCACACCTGACGCTGGTCGTTGCGGTACTTGGCCCGCATGCGGACCTTGCCGTCGGCGAGGCCGCCGGCCTGGCCGAAGTCGCGCTTGCCGGACCACCGGCCGTGCTCCACGCAGAAGACCTGCACCGCGACCTCCGTGTGAGCCGGGATGATGGTGTCCTTGCCCAGCACCCGGTCCTGCTGGCCGCCCAGGATGATCTCGCCGCCCAGGAGGAGCAGGGGCTTGTCGGACAGGTTGGCGACGTTCACGCGGTTGACCTGGCCGCCCCCCTTCAGCTCCTGCACCGCGACCTGCCGGCGCTGCAGCCCCTCGTTGAGGGTCAGGTACTGCGCCCGGTCGACGGCGACGGCCGCCTTGTGGACCACGGGGAAGACGGTGAGGTGTTTGTACTGGATCGGCGGCATGATGCGGGTGTCGGCGTCGAGGTCGAAGGCCTGTCCCTGGGCATGGCCCACGGCCAGGGCCAGCAAGGTGGCGGCGAGGAAGACGAGGGCAACGAAGGCACGGATCCGGCGTCCAGGCATGGGCTCCTCCAGGCGAGTGGCGCTTGCCAGCGCCGCCCACCTCCAACGCACCTGGGGCGCCGAGGATCTACTGCGGCGAGCCGCGGCCGCGCGGGGCGAGCGAGGGCCAGCTGCGCGGCGGCACGAAGGGGCGGGCGGGTCGGGGGCCGTCCCAAGCGAGGTCGAGGCCGTCGAGCCGGCCCGAGGGGAGCAGCGCACCGCCGAGCGACTCCCGCACGAGCGGGATGCGACCCGGGTCGAGGCCCATGGCGTCGCACGCCGCGTGGTCCACGAGGCTCGGGTCGCGACCGCCGACGAGGAGACCGGCGCGCACCGGCGTGGCGCCGAGCGGGCCCTCGCCCTCGCCGGCGACGACGCCGTCGACGATCGCGAGGTAGCGCCGCTGCGGCTCCGCGCGCAGCCGCCCGTCGCGGTCCGCGAAGAACAGGGCGCGGTTGAGGTCGATGATGGTCCGCCACAACGTGTCGTTGCCCTCCCAGCTCCCGTCGATGACTCGCGGGGCAGTGCCGAGGCGCGGCGCGCGGGCCACCAGGGAGTGGCCGGCGGGGAGCGGCAGGCGCGACAGCAGCGCCTCCAGGAGGTCGCCGGCGTCCTGCGGCCGGTCGTACTCGTCGCCGCCGGCGCCGGGGTGGCCGGCGGTGAAGTGCGGCAGCCAGTACTTCTCGTGGGAGAGGCCGATGACCGACTTGAGCGCCAGGGTGACCCCGGTCTTCCTGTGGGTCTTGAGCTTCGCCAGGTTGATGATGACGTCCGCGCCGAGGACCGTGGCCGGCATGCCGTACTCGTGATGCCCGCGGCGGTGGTGCCGGACCGGCGTGTGGCGGTGGCTGCGGTGGAAGCAGAGGCGGTCGAAGGGGCCGGGGTGGTCCTCGAAGCGGCTCTGCTCGCCGAGGTCCACGACGCGGTAGCCGGCCGGGTCCCCGGGCAGCGACTGCCGCACCAGCAGGCCGAGGTTGAAGGAGCGGCCGAGCCGGCGCACGTCGTCGAGCAGGAAGCGCGGCGCGACCTGGAACGTGCGCAGGTCGATGAAGTCGAGGTCGCGGCCGCGCCCCCGCAGCGCCTCGATCACCGCGGCCACCCCCAAGGGGCGGACGACCTCCTCGATCTCGCACCCCTCGACCGGGCAGTCGACGACCCGGACCCGGCCGCGCGGCCCGGCGGCGCGCAGGGCGTAGTCGAGGACCGGCCGCAGGAGCGAGCCGTGGGTGCTCGAGGCCTGCAGCTTGAGGTCGGTGATGCGCTCGTGCAGGTTGCGCGACGAGACGAAGTTCGGCTTGATGACGACGCGGTCGCCGGGGCTCACCAGGTCGCCGAGCGGGTTCCACTCGGGCGTGCCCGCGCGGCCCCGGTCGAGACCCAGGTCCCGGAACAGCTCCTCCACCGCCCGGTAGACCGGGTTGGGCGGGTCGAACGGGGGCGGCTCGTGGTACGCGAGCCCGGGGCGCGAGACGACGGCGACGCGGCTCGCCGCCCCGGCGCGGCCGTCTTCAGACCGCATCTCGAAACCCAACGATCCGCTCCGGGCGGGCGGGGCCCGCCCTCCGCTCACCTCGGGGCTGCCGCCCCGAACCCCACAGCCGGCGGGTTTCGAGATGCGCACTAGCGGGCATCGGTCTCCAGCCGCTGCGGGGCCCCGTCCTGGAAGTCCACCGGGAGGCTCGACATGCTGGCGAGCCGCTTGCCGGTGCGGACCATCTCGATCTGGTCCACGAACTGCACGTCGATCCGCATCCCCTCACCTAGGTACCGGCGGAAGGTGCGCAGCACCTCCGCGAGGACGTCGTCCGAGTAGCGCGAGCCCTTCACCACCTTGAAGACTATGGCCCCGACTTCCTCCTGGAGCACCTGGTAGAGCTTGAAGGCGTGGTCGAAGTCCTTGAGGTAGTGGTAGAAGAAGGCGCCCGGGAGGTAGCGCCCGTCGAGACCGCGGATGATCGACTGCACCCGGCCGTCGATGTCGCCGAGGCGGGGCAGGCCGCGGCCGCAGGGGCAGGCCTGCGAGTTGTCCATCGCCTCGGCCAGGTCGCCGATGCGGTAGCGGATGAAGGGCATGCAGAAGTTGTTGAGGTCGGTGATCACCACCTCGCCGGTCTCGCCCGGGGCCGCCGGCCGCCCGTCGCGCAGGACCTCGACGATGTATCCCTCGGCGACCACGTGGTGCCCGGCGTGCGCCTCGCACTCGTAGGCGATGCCCGAGAACTCGCGGCTGCCGTACTTGTCGTAGACGCGGCAGCCGAAGGCCTCCTCGATGACGCGGCGGCT
>JACRCY010000398.1 GCA_016218785.1 Deltaproteobacteria bacterium | reverse complement strand
GGGCGCGAGCCCTCGGCCATCGCCGATCGAGACCACACGGCCATGCGCACGGTCGACAACACCCTCGACCTGCGCGGCGAGCGCGTGGACGACGCCATCCGCATGACCGAGAAGTTCATCGATCAAGCGCTGCAGGCGGACCGCGAGGTGATCTTCCTGCTCCACGGGCACGGCACCGGGGTGCTGCGGGCGGCGCTGCGCGAGCACCTCGCCGGGCTGGTCTCGGTGCGCTCGCTCCGGGCCGGCGTCCCCGAGGAGGGCGGCGACGCCGTCACCGTGGTCGAGGTGGGCTGACGAGGCTCCGGCCACCACGGCGGCCACCGCGCCGGCCGCCGCGGCAGCGGCGCCACGAGCGGACGACGCCGTGTGCGCGAAGCAGATGACGGCGGCCGCGCGCCGTGGTATGAGCGACTCATGACCCCGCCCACGAGCCTCCTGCCAGACCGGATCTGCCACCGCCCCGAGGACGACCCCATCTTCGCGCTCAACCGGGAGGCCTCGGCCCGCCGGGCGAAGGGCGAGAAGATCATCAACGCCACCGTGGGCTCGCTGCTCGAGGACGATGGCAAGCTCGCCGTGCTGCCGTCCGTGGTGGAGGCGCTGCACCAGGTGCCGGCGGCCGCGGGCGCCGCGTACGCGCCCATCCTCGGCAACCCGGATTTCCTCAAGGCCGCGACGGAGGACCTGCTCGGCGGCACGCCCCTCGCAGACCGGACGGTCGCCGTGGCGACGTCGGGCGGCCTCGGGGCCATCCGGCACGCGGTGTCGCTGTTCACCGAGCACCGCCAGGCGGTGGTGACCTCCTCGTTCTTCTGGGGCCCCTACACGGCGGTCTGCGACGAGCACGAGCGGGACCTCCGCTGCTTCACGATGTTCGACGAGCAGGGTGCGCTCAACGTCGCGGCGCTGGAGCGGACTCTCGCGGAGGTGGAGCCCCAGGGGCGGCTGCTGGTGATCCTGAACGACCCCTGCCACAACCCGAGCGGCTACTCGATGTCCGCGGCGGACTGGGCGGCCACCGTCGAGGTCTTGACGCGCGCCGCGCAACGGGTGCCGCTCGCCGTGTTGTGCGACGTGGCCTACCTCGTCTACGCCCGCGACCTGCGGCGTCACTTCCTCCGCTACCTGGAGCCGCTGACCGAGCACGCGATCGTGGCCTTCGCCTGGTCCGCGAGCAAGGCGTTCACCCAGTACGGGCTGCGCGTCGGGGCCCTGATCGCGTGCACGACCGACACGACCGTCCACGCGCCGCTGCGCCGCGCCTTCCTCTACTCGAGCCGGGGGACCTGGAGCAACGTGAACGCGGGCGGACAGCACGCCATCACCCGCTGTCTCACCGATCCGACGGTGCGCGCCCGAGTCGACAGCGAGCGTGCCCGCATCCGCACCCTGCTCCATGCCCGCGTGGACGCGTTCAACGCCGCCGCCCGCGGCACCGCGCTCAAGTTCCCCCGCTACGAGGGGGGCTTCTTCATCTGCATCTTCACCGACCACGCCGAGCCCGCGGCGGAGCGCCTCAAGGAGCACGGCATCTACGTGGTGCCGCAGAAGGGCGCGCTCCGGGTCGCGCTCTGCAGCGTCGCCGAGGCCGACATCCCCCGGCTGGTCGAGACGATCGACAGCCTGCTCCGGGAGGGCTGAGGGGCCGCCGCCCTCGGGGTCGGGCGCGACCCGTCGGAGGCAGCGGTGGCCGGGTGATCCTCGTCCGCGACGGACGGGTGTACGCGGCCGGCAGCGTCGAGCTGCCAGACCAGAAGTCGTTGCTGACGGTGCTCGTGCTCGACCCCGCGGGGGCGCCGTAGCCCCGCGGCGGCACGGGCCGACGGCGACGCGCGTGCCGCTGCTGCTCACCGCCGACTTCCTCTTCGCCTCGGCGCCGGCCCTCGAGTCCGCGGCCGTCGCGTTCGCGGGCGGCGGCTCCCTCCGGGAGATCCGGGCGGCGGCCACGCGCGGCTACGCCGAGGGGCAGCGCCAGCCGGTCAGCCGCGTGGGCGGCGTCTTCACGAACCCCTCGGACCGACGCTGGGCGCGGCGGTAGGCGCACCGCCCGGGTGGCCGGATTCTTGTGTCGGCGTCTCTCATCGGCTAGGAATGGGGGGCGCCCCGACGGCGCGTGCTTCTGCGACCGATGGTCCCGCACCTCCAGCTCGTGCCCCAGGCGGCACCACTGCCCGCGCCGGCCGCGCCCGGCCTCGAGCCGCTCGACGAGTCGGCCGGCTTCCTGGGGATGGGGCGCTCGCTCACCTTCCCCTATCCCCAGTGGCGCGACCGCGACCCCTACCGCACCGTGTTCTTCGACGAGGGGCGCGGGCACCCGGTGGTGCTGGTGCACGGGCTCGGGGCCAACGCCACCCATTTCGAGCACATCGCCCAAGGGCTCGTCGCGCGCCACCGCGTGGTGGGCCTCGACCTGGTGGGCTGCGGCTGGAGCCGCAAGCCGCCGATCCGCTACACCGTCGACGTCCTGCGCGACCACCTGATCTCGTTCCTGGAGCGGCGGGGGATCCGCCGGGCGACGCTGGTGGGCCACTCGATGGGCGGGACGGTGGTGCTGGCGACCGCGCTCGCGCGCCCCGGGCTGGTCGACTCGCTGGTGCTCATCTGCGGAGCGGGCGTGGCGCCGCTGCCGCGCTACCTGCGCACGGCCGCGCCCCTCGGGCTGCGCCGCGCGCTCCTCTACCCGTTCCTGCGCTACGGCGCCGGCTTCATCCTCGACAACGTGTTCGTCGACACGCCGGAGCAGAACCGCTACGTGCGCTGGTTCCGCGAGTCGGCGATGCGCGACGCCCCCGGCTGCCCCAGCCTGGACGACTTCGTGCGCGTCTGCACCACCCTCTGCGTCGACCTCGCGCGCCGCGACTTCTGCGCGGAGCTGCCGTCCCTGCGCGTGCCCGTCCTCGGGCTGTGGGGCGACCACGACAAGCTCACCGCGCTCGCGCCGGTGCTGCGGCAGCTGGGGCGCATCGCGCGCGTCCGCACCGTGGTGCTGCCGCGCACCGGGCACATGCCCATGGTGGAGCGGCCCGCCGAGACGCTGTTCCACCTCGAGCGCTTCCTGCGCGATCCGCCCTAGCGCCGCGCCCGGGGCGTGCCGGCCCGACGCCGCGTCCTCAGCCGAAGAACACGCGGCGGCGCCGCGACGCCAGGTCGTTCAGCGACGCCTGCATCGTGCACACCACGTGGTCGAAGCAGCGCCGGACCACGGCCGGGTCGTCGGCCGCGGACGGCGGCTCGGCGAGCTCGATCTTCGGCAGGATCCGGAGGCTGATCTTCGCCGGCAGCGGGATCGCCAGCAGGCCCGCCGGGGTGATGCCGAACGGGAACGAGAGCGAGAACGGGATCGACTTGATCTGCAGCAGCCGCGCGCATCCGGTCGCCCGCGCCAGCCGCTGCCCGTCGTTGAGGAACATCAGGGTCTCGTGGGCGCCGACGCTGACGACCGGGACGATCGGGACCTGCCGGCGCTGCTGCGCAAGACGCTGGCGCTGGCCTTCCGCGTCTACCGCGAGCGGCCCGGCCTCCAGCGGGTCTTCAGCGAGCAGTCGCGCAAGATTCCCGAGCTCATCGAGGTCCGACGCGCGCTCGAGGGCGACCTCCGCCAGGCCGTGCGCCAGATCTTCGCCGCGGCTCCCGGGATCCGGGTGCCCGACATCGAGGTGGGCGCGTACCTGGCGACGGTGTTCCTCCAGGCGCTGATGGAGGACCTCATCTACCAGCACGAGCACGCCGACTTCGAGGACGACCGCGTCATCGAGGCGGCCACCGACTTCGGGATGCGCTACGCGCTGGGCCGGATCGACTAGCGCCGATCGGCCTAGGTGTTGAACAGCCGCTTGCGCGCCGCCATGGCCACCTGCGTGCGCACCCCCAGGCCCTTGGCGAGCGCGCGCAGGTCGTTCTGGCTGAGGCGCGGGATCAGCTGGTTGACGAGCGGGAGCGGCGTCCGCGGGTTGCGGCAGAGCGCGAAGGCGACCTCGGGCGAGCGGCCGTGGGTCGGGTGCTGCACCAGCGCCTCGGCGCAGTCGACGGCCAGCTGCGGGTTGCGCGCCAGCGTGATGATCTCGTCGGCGCCCATGCGCGGGTTGCGCACCAGCGCGCACTGCACCGAGCCGGCGCGGTCGCGCGACAGGATGCCGCGGGCGTCGCGCTCGCCGTGCTGCGCGAGGTGGATCCGCTCGGCCACGCTCATGAGATCGATGCGGCGGGCGATCGGGAGCGCGGCGGAGGCGGCAGCGGCGCGCGCGGCGCGGGTGGCCGCCCCGTCCGGCTCCTCGGGCTCGAGCGCGGGCGCCGCGGCCGGGGCGGCGGCCGCCACCTCGACCACTGCGCCATCGGGGACGGCGTCCGTCGCCTCGTCGAGCAGGCGCACGGCGCGGTCCGCGTCGGGGTCGGCCGGCAGGTCGCCGCACAGCTGCTCCACCCACAGCGCCACGTCGCCGCGCGCGTCGGGGGCCAGCTCGACGCACAGCGTCTCGCCGGTGGCGACCGTGAGCCGCGCCGGCAGCCGCATCTCCCCGGCGTCGCCCACGCGGAGCAGCACCTCCAGCGCGGCGAGCGGCGGCAGCCCGGGCGGGACCCGCAGGCGCGCGTAGAGGCCCCCGACCCTGAGCTGCGTGTCGTAGTCGTGGCGCAGCCCGGCCGGGCTCGCGTAGACGACCTCGAGGATCAGGCCCACGGGCCCATCCTACCATAGCCCCGCCGGGCCGCCGGCCGGGCGGGCGGGCCAGCGGCGCCGGTCGCCGAGATCATTTGCCGCCGCCGTGCGTTTGACCAGCGCAGGGCCCAGGGCCCGGGGAGGCACACATGCGCCGGATTCTCGTCTGTTCGCTGCTCGCCGCCACGCTGAGCCTGTCCGCCTGCGGCGGCACTGCCAGGACCACCTTCGTCAAGGCCAGCGACGCCGCCCTGGGGCGGGTCGTCGTCTATCGCAACGGCATCGCCTACTACGAGCGCCGGGCGCGCATCCTCGGTGAGAAGCTCACGCTGAAGGTGCCGGGCGACAAGGTCGACGACTTCCTCAAGTCCCTGACCGTGGCAGACGCCGCCACCGGCAAGGCGCTGCCGGTGTCGTTCCCGACCGGCAACGTGGGGTACTCCGGCACCGTCGACATGAGCATCCCGCTCGGCTTGGGCGGGCCGCGCGACGTGATCCTCACCTACGTCACCGAGGCGCCCGCGTGGAAGCCGAGCTACCGCCTGGTGCTCGGCGAGAGCGGCAAGGTCAACCTGCAAGGGTGGGCCATCGTCGACAACACGTCGGGCGAGGACTGGCAGGCCGTGCGCGTGGGGGTGGGCTCCAGCTCCGCGCTCTCCTTCCGCTTCGACCTGCACAGCGTGCGGCTGGTGCACCGCGAGACGCTGCGCTCGCACGACACCTTCGCCAAGGCGCCCCCCTTAGGCGGCAGCGTGGTGCGCGACGCGAGCGGCGGCGAGGAGCTGGTCCTGGGGAACCTCGCCGACAAGGACATCCCGCGGCCGGCCGGGCACCCCGACACGGCCGGCGAGTACTGGCGCGACGAGGCGGGCGTGCACGGCGGCGGCGGCGGCGGCAAGTACGGCGCCACGAGCACCGGCGGCGGGGGCCGCGGGCTGGCGCGCGCCGAGGTGCAGAAGTACAAGCACGCGAAAAAGTCCGGCGGCTGGCGCAGCCCCCCCGCCGAGGCCCACGTCTCCGCCCAGGCCGCGCGGCCGGCGCCGCGCGAGCAGGCGCCCGCCGACGACAGCCGCGTGCAGGCGCTCGCGGACCAGCTCAAGAACCGGCGCGGCAGGATCCTCATCGAGGGGTACGCCGACCCCAACGAGTCCGACGCCCCGGCGCGCGCGCTCGACCGCGCCAACAACCTGCGCAACCAGCTCATCATGAAGGGCGTGCCGCCGGCCCAGGTGGCGGCCGTGTCGCGCGGCGTGCAGGCCGGCCAGCGGGCCGGCGTGCGCCTGGTCGAGCAGACCACCCCGGCGGCCGAGGCGGAGAAGGGGAAGCCCGAGCGCGAGGAGAGCGGGACGCCGGTCGGCGAGAGCCACTTCGAGTCGAAGTCGGCGATGACGGTGGGCCGCGGCTCGAGCGCCATGGTCTCCATCGTCCATACCGACGCGGCCGGCGACGTGGTCTACCTCTACGACGCCGAGTCGCCCGCGGGGAGCGCCCGCTTCGCCTTCAAGGCGGTCCGCTTCCGCAACCCCACCGGCTCCACGCTCGAGACCGGCCCCGTGACCGTCTACGGGGAAGGGCGGTTCATCGGCGAGGGGCTGACCGAGTCGATCCCGCCGCATCAGACGGCGGTCATCCCCTTCGCGCTCGACCGCCAGGTGATGGTCGACCGCGACGGCTCGAGCACCGACCGGATCTCGCAGCTCGTCAAGCTCCACCGCGGGGTGCTCACCGCCGAGGTGCAGCACGTGCGGCTGACCAGGCTCAAGGTCACCAACCGCCTCCACACGCCGGTCACCGTGCTGGTGCGCCACACCGTGCGCAAGGGGTGGCAGCTCACGCGCGCGCCCAAGACCGCCGAGCAGCTCGGGGAGGCGCGCCTCTTCGAGGTGCTCCTGGCCGCGGGCCAGACCCGCACCCTCGAGATCGAGGAGGCCACCCCCATGGTGCGCACCCTCGACCTGCGCACGCCCATCGGCATCGACCTGGTGCGCGTCTACCTCGCCACCCCCAAGGCCGACCAGGCGTTCGGCCAGGCGATGGAGAAGCTCCTCAAGCTGCACGCCGAGCTGAGCCAGCACCAGGAGTCGATCGAGAGCCTGCGGCAGCGCGGCGACGAGTACCGGCAGCGCCTCGACGAGCTCCACTTCCAGATCCTCAGCCTGCAGGCGGTGAAGGCCAAGGGCACGCTGATGGGTCACCTGCAGACGAAGATGAAGGAGATCTCGCAGAAGGTGCAGGCCAACACCATCGCCATCGTCGACCATCAGGAGAAGCTGATGGTGGCGAGGGTGCGCTTCCACGACGGGCTCGCCGAGCTGACGCTCGCGAAGCCCGCGAAGCGCGCGGTCGCCGCGAAGTAGCGCGTCGGTCAACTCGCGGCCCGCACCATGGGGAAGGTGGACGACGGGCTGCGCCTCGCGCTGGCCTTGTGGCGGGCGAAGCCGGCGGCAGCGACTGGACCGTCGGCGCCGTGGTCAGGCGCGGGGAGGGGCGCTCGGCGGGTACCCCAGTCGCGCGCGCAGCCACGCGCCGAGCGCGGGGTACAGCTCGCGCACGGCGCGGCGGCCGACGACTGCGCCGACGTGCCCGCCGGGAACAGCGAGGACGGTCGTGTCCCGTGAGCCGCAGCAGCGGTTGAGCGCCGTGGCCGCGGCCGGCGGGCAGATGACGTCGCGCTCGGCCACGATCGTGAGCACCGGGCACCGGATGGCGCGGAGGTCGACGGCCTGGCCGGCCACGCGGTGGGTGCCGGCGACGAGC
This sequence comes from Deltaproteobacteria bacterium, assembly GCA_016218785.1. Lineage (GTDB taxonomy): Bacteria > Myxococcota_A > Polyangia > JACRCY01 > JACRCY01 > JACRCY01. The sequence goes on along the minus strand of JACRCY010000398.1, from coordinate 2,563 downwards.
CGGTTCTGCTGGTACAGATCGCGGATGTAGGTGACGTACGCCGCGGCCGGGAAGGGCACGCCGTCGTTGGCCCAGGTCTCGAGCGCGGCGGAGGCCGCGCGCGCCTCGGGCTTGCCCGCCGTGTCGACCAGGCCGACGAGCTTCGCGAGGCTCAACGTCGGGCGGAGCAGCGTGAAGCCGGCCTGCAGCTGGTGGGCGCTGACGTTGCCGGCGGCGCCCACCGCCGCGGCGTCGAAGAAGCGCTCCTCGCTGACGCGCGCCATGAAACCGGCGGCGCCGAAGTCGAAGGGCCCCGCCAGGTTCACGAGCGCGGCGGTCTCCTCGGGGTGCAGGGCGGCGTGGATGCCGGCAAGGGTGCCCCCCATGCAGTAGCCGAGCACGCCCAGGCGCGGCGCGCCGGCGAGTCGCGCCACGCGACGTGCGACCCGCCGCAGCCGGGCGAGCACGTCGTCCCAGGTCAGGTAGCGGTCCTCGTCGTGCGGCACGCCCCAGTCGAGGCAGAAGGTGTCGATCCCCGCCCGGGTGAGCGCCTCGACGACGCTGGCGCCGGGCCTGAGGTCGAGCACGTACCAGCGGTTGATCATCGAGGGGACGAGGAGCAGCGGCAGCCCCGTGTCCAGCGCGGCGGCGGGCCGGCGGAAGCGGTAGACCTGCACGCCGCCCTCGCGGTACACCACGTCCCCTGGGGTGGGCGCGAGACGCGGGGTGGCACCGCCGAGCGCGGGACCGCTCGTGAAGCCGAGCGTCATGGCGTCAGGCGGCCGGCGTGAGGGAGTCTGCGGTGCGCCTGGCCGCCTCGACCGCGAGCTTGCGCCACTCGGCCGCCAGCTGCGCGCCGTAGCGGAGCGACTCCTTGAGCAGGCGCGAGCACTCGTCGAGCGCCTCGCCCATGCGGCCGGTGCCCGCGTGCTCGAGGTGCGCGACCTCGTCGCAGCAGGTGGCGACGCGGGCGGCGTGCTCGTCGGCCAGCTTGCGGACGGCGCCGAGCGTCTCCGCGAGCGGCGCGGTGGGCTTCGCGGCCTGCGCGGCCGTCTCCTCGACCGCCTGCCGCACCGACGCGCTCAGGTTCTCGGAGGCGCCGAACGACTGCTTGAGCCACGCGCTGGAGCCGTCGATGGTGGTGCTGGCGAGGGCCAGCCCCGTCTCCTCCAGGCGGCCGATCTCGTCGTACATGGCCGCGAGGCGCCCGATGTGATCGGTGAGGGCGCCCCGGAGGGCCTGCTGATTCTGCTGCACCTGCGAATTGATGGTCTCGAACATGGTCCCTTCTCCTTGGCTCCCGCACCGGTTCTTGATCGCTATTTCCGTCGGGTGATGCCAAGATAAGCAGGGACAGGCCGCGTGTCAAGGGCAAATGTTGCGACGCAACAAATCGGGCTACTTGCGGCGCTTGCGCAGGGAGGCCTTGAGCTCGTCCAGCTCCCGCCGGAGGGCGGCGACGTCCCCGGCCGGCGCCGGGGCCGGCGCCGGCGTCGGCGCGGCCGCGGGCGTGCTCCACAGGCGGGCGAAGGGGTTCTGGGCGGCGAAGGGCACCGGTCCGAAGGGGACGTACGGGGCGAGGGCCTGCGCGCCCTGCTTCGCCTGGAGGTAGAGATCGAGGGCGGCCGAGACGTAGTGCCCCAGGAACTCGGCCAGCGCGTCGTCGCTGAGGCGGATGAGCTGCGTCAGGAGCTGCGGCGGCAGCATCCGGGCGGCGCTCTTGCTCTCGAAGATGATCTGCGCGAGCGTGAGCTGGGTCAGGTCGGCCTCGGTCTTGGCGTCGACCACCCGCACGTCCTTGCCCGCCCGCACCGTCTCGGCCAGCTCGTCGAGGGAGATGTAGCGGCTGCGCGTGGTGTCGTAGAGGCGGCGGTTGCTGTACTTCTTGATGAGCTCCATGGGTCCTTCGGCTCCTCGCTTGTGCAATGCAGCAGTCTACCGCGATGCCGGGGCGCTGAAAAGCGAATAGTTCTGCACTGAAATGTTGCAGCGCACAAAAACATCTTGACATCGGCGTGGCAAGCACGTAATAAGGTGGCAGTTGACGATTTTGCTACTGCGAAGGAGACGCCCATGAGCGTGCCCGGGAGCCACCACGAAGCGAGGCCCGGCCTGGTGACGGCGCTGTGCGCGGCGCTGCAGGGGGTTGGAGGGGGCCTCGGCTGGTCGCTGCTGCCGCCGCTCATCGCGACCATCGCCGCGGAGCTGTCGATCTCGCACGCGCTGGGAGGCCTGGTGTGGGGCGCCGCGTCGCTCGGCATCGTCGTGGCCGCGCCCGTCGGCGGCGCGCTGGTCGACCGCTTCGGGCCGCGGCGCGGCCCTGGGGCTCATCGCGCTCGTGCACCTCGCCATCCTGCTGCCGGCGAAGGGGCTCCGGGAGACCGGGCGGTCGGCCCGGGGCCCGGTGGCCCCGCCGGCGGGAGCGACCGCCGCTGCTTCGGTTGTGGCATGATGGCGCCGGCAATCCCATGACCCGGCCCCGCCCCCGCACACGCCGCGCAGCCGGCGCGGTCACCTGGCTCGCGGTCGCCGGCGGCGTGGTGCTCGTGAGCGGCGGCCTGGCGCTCCTCCTCAGCAGCGCGGT
>JACRCY010000397.1 GCA_016218785.1 Deltaproteobacteria bacterium | reverse complement strand
GCCCACCGCCAGGGCCGCGTCGAGGACCGCCGCGCGGGCCGCGTCGCATCGCGAGGAGCTGCTCGGCGCCGACGCCACGCCTGCGCCGAGCCCCGCCGACGGTGCGCCGCAGGACTACGGTCCCTCCGTCGATAGCGCGCGCACTGGCCCCACGGAGGCCGCGCCCGGCTTCGGCAGCGAGTTCCGCATGATGGAGCGCTGGGTGCGCGACCGCCTGCAACCCGTGCTCTTCGAGCGGCGTCAGCCGCCGTTCTCGTTCCTGTGGAAGTGGTGGCGCCGCTTCGCCATGCGCGACCGCTCCGACGTGGTCGACGAGTTCGGCCGCGATCCCGTCTACTGCAAGAAGACCGAGCCGCTCCTCGATTTCCTCTACCGCTCCTACTTCCGCATCGAGGTCTCGGGGCTGGAGCACATCCCCCTCGCCGGGCGGGGGCTGATCGTCGCCAACCACTCGGGGATGCTCCCCTACGACGGCATCATGCTGCTGCACGCCCTGCGCACCGAGCACCCGCGACACCGCGAGGTGCGGCCCCTGACCGAGGACTTCGTCTTCTACCTGCCCTACCTCGGCACCGCGGTGAACCGCCTCGGCGGAGTGCGCGCCTGCCCCGAGAACGCGGAGCGCCTCCTCCGGCAGGACCAGCTCATCGCCGTCTTCCCCGAGGGGATCAAGGGCATCGGCAAGCTCTACCGCGAGCGCTACCAGTTGCAGCGGTTCGGCCGCGGCGGCTTCGTGAAGCTGGCGCTCCGGTGCGACTCGCCGATCATCCCGGCGGCCATCGTCGGCGCGGAGGAGATCCACCCGGTGCTGGCCCGTTTCACCTGGCTGGCCAAGAACCTCGGCCTGCCGCACTTCCCCATCACGCCGACGTTCCCGCTGCTGGGGCCCGTCGGCCTCGTGCCGCTGCCGACCAAGTGGTTCATCCGCTTCGGCGCACCGGTCTACTTCAACTCCGAGTACGGGGCCGAGGCCGCCGACGACCGCATCCTCGTCAACCGCCTCTCGGAGAACGTGCGCTCATCGATCCAGGAGATGATCGACAGCCTCCTCAAGCAGCGCAAGTCGATCCTGTTCGGTTGACGCCTGGGGGCACCGCCCGGGTCCGCCACGACAGCAGACGAGGCCTCGGACGCCGCCGCACGGGCCAATGGCTCGCGCCGGTGGACGGCGCAGGGCGACGAAGGCGGGCAGCCCGCCGCAAGGACCGTGCTCCGGGTTCTTGGCCCCAATCAAGTCTCGGTGGCTGCCCGTGCTCCAAGCGGTCAATCGGGCGCACCATGCCGGACGCGGCGGCGAGGCACCGTGGTCCCCGCGGGCCTGCGCGCATGCGCGCCCGGATCAGTCCGAAGGTCTGGAACGAGCGTCCCCGGAGGCTACTGCAGCTTCTGGTTGAAGAACTGCACGAAGACCAGGCTGGGCACCGAGGCGCCGAGGCGCGACTCCCAGTCGACGGGCGTGCTGCTGCCCGGCACGACGCCGCCCGTCGCCGAGTGTGGGCCGAGGGTCTCCCGCACGAACAGGGCACCACCGACCTCGCTGGTCCGATTCACGCCGCCGGCGCTCCCCTGCACCACTGTGTTGCGGTCGGTCGTCATGAAGTAGAACGACGAGACGTCGATGGGGCTGGGCGAGCGGTTCGGGGTCACGCCCGCGATGAAGGTGCGGTTCTTCGTGGGGTCAGGCTCGCCGACGTCCAGGTACTGCCACATGAGAACCAGGATGCCCTTCGACAACAGCCCAGCGTAGGAAGCCTCCCAGGCATCGATCTGCGCCTGGCCCACGGCGTAGATGTCCAGGTCCGCTACCGTGCCCGGCTTGCCGTCCGCGGTGATGCCGCAGCCGACCCAGTTCCGGCCGCCCACCGGCGTGCCGCCCTTGTTCATGGTCCCGATCGCGATGTAGCTGCCGGTCGCGTTGATCCGCCGGGGCGGAGAGGCCCGGTCCTCGAAGAGCAGATACGTGCCGTCGGAGTTCGCGTAGAACGGCCCGGCGATGGCCTGGTTCGTGTCGAAGCACGGCGGCGTGCTGCACAGGAGCACCATGAACGGGTCAAAGACCCAGATCTCGACGGAGTCGTCGGTGATGAGGGTGTCCCGACCATAGGGGTTGCTCCCCTTGTCGTCGAAGTCGCGCACCCAGCCGTTGACGCAGATCTCGGCCGCCCCCACCGCCGGGCAGGACGGGGGCGGCGGCAGCGGCTGCCGGCACTCACCCAGAACGCAGCTCGCCGGGGCGGCGCATGCCCTACTGCACACACCGCAGTTCTGCGAGTCGGTCGCCAGATCGGCGCAGCCGCTGAGGCAGCACGCCTCTGACCCGCCGCACGGGCCGCCGCCATGGCAGAGGCCGCCCACCTCCCCACCGCTCGCGTCGCGCTGCGAACCGGGACCGTCGGACCGATCCGCACCGGTCTCGCGGCACGCCCCGACGACGAGCGCGGCGAAGAGCAGGCCGCCACCCGCGATGAGTCGCCAGCGCGCCATTGGCCACCCCCCCCCGCTCGGGCCCGGATTGACCTACCCGCAGGCCCGGTTCCTGCCCGTCTGCTTCGCCTCGTAGAGCTTCTCGTCCGCCGCCTTGATGAACTCGGACGGGTCCTGCAGATCGTCGCCGCAGGCGGCGATGCCGAGGCTGATGGTGACCGGGATGTCGGTCTCCTCGAAGCGGAAGCGCGTCCCCTCGACCAGCTTGCGGATCTTGTCGGCGATGTGCCGCGCCCCGGTGATGTCCACCTCGGGCAGGATGATGGCGAACTCCTCGCCGCCGTAGCGGGCGAGCATGTCCTCGCGCCGGATGTTGTTCTTCACGGCCCCCGCGAGGTGCCTGAGCACGTGGTCGCCCGCGAGGTGCCCGTAGGTGTCGTTGACCACCTTGAAGTGATCGATGTCGAAGATGATCAGGCAGAGGGCGCGCCGGTAGCGGTGCGCGCGGCTGATCTCCCGCTCGAGCATCTCCATGAAGTACCGCTTGTTGAAGATCTGCGTGAGCCCGTCGATGGTCGTGAGGCGGTAGATCTCCTCGTGGTACGCGTTCTCGACGTTGCCGCCCGTCAGGAACTTGAAGATGGTGCGGCCGATCTTGATGAGGTCGCCGTCGCGGAGCACGTACTCGTCGATGAGCTCGTCGTTGACGTAGGTGCCGTTGGTGGAGCCGAGATCACGGAGGATCACCGACTTGCCGGTGTTCATGATCTTGGCGTGGTTCCGCGACACCGACTCCTGGTCGATCTGGATGTCGCTCTTGTTCGATCGACCGATCAGGACGGAGGGCGCGTCGAGGTTGTGCTTCTTGCCGAGGTCGTCACCGTAGAGCACCACCAGGCAGGCCTCTTTGGCCGCGGTGCTCTGGCCCACGGTGCTGATTACCGTGACGACCGTCTCGTTACGGACGCGGTTCAAAGCCCCTCAACTGCTCAACCATATCGGAATCGCGCGGCCCCCGCAAGCAGGGGGAAGACCCCCCGGAAAACGGGTCCGGGCGGCATTTGACCGTGCCCCGAGGGTCGGGATATGCTGGGTCTCGTGACTGCCCCAGCCAGAAAGCGTCTCCTCGCCGTTGATGACGAGCCCGACATGCTCGACTTCCTCGAGCGGGTCTTCCGGAGCGAGTACGAGGTGCTGCGCGCCGGGTCGGGCGAGGAGGCGCTCGCCGTCCTCGACCAGTCGCCGGTCGACATCATCGTGACCGATCAGAAGATGCCGCGGATGACGGGGGTCCAGCTCCTGGAGCGCATCCGCGACCGCTGCCCCCAGCTGGTCAAGGTGCTCGTATCCGGCTACACGGACGTGCCCGACATCCAGCGGGCCGTAGAGCAATGCCACATCCACCAGTACGTGGTGAAGCCGGTCGACTCGGAGCGGCTGCGCGAGGCCGTGCGCGAGGCCACCGCCCGCCAGGCCTCGGGGGACTGGTCGTTCTCCCTGGGCAAGGCGCGGTAGCGGCGCGGCGTATCCGCGCCTAGTACTGCATGGTCGCGCCAACGAAGAAGGCGAGCGAGTCGGCGGGGTTCGGGCGCTGCTCCATGCGGGCGGTGAAGTCGTAGAAGCCGTCGCTGAGGAAGTAGCGCTGGTTGAGGGCGTTGTAGACGTTGGCGTCGAACGAGAGCCGGTCCTTCCACAGCCCGTAGAGCCGGACCCCGAGCTGCCAGACGGCCTGCGGCGGCAGGCGGTCGAAGGTCTGGTCGGACACGCGCGCGATCTTGCCGCCGAAGAGCAAGTTCGCGTTGGGTCGGATGTAGCGGTTCACGTCCTCGTAGGCGCCCGAGATGGTGAGGTTCGTGTTGACCGACAGGCGCCGCTTGATGACCGTGAACACCGCGCCAGCCGTGAGCCAGTGGTTCGGGACGTTGCGCATCTCACCGTCAGTGGAGTCCATCGCCCGCAGGTAGGTGTAGGTCATGAACAGCTGGTGGTCGCCGACGAGGTGGAGCTTGGCGAGGAACTCCGCCGAGTGGATGCCGCGCTGACCCGAGTTCTGGTAGTGGCCGTTGATGACGCGGATCAGGTTGTCGAGGATGGTGTAGGAGTAGTCGGCGCGCAGGGTCAGCCCCTGGACCCGGCGCACGTTGCGGAGCACGCGGGCGTTGATCTCGCCCTGCACCGACTGCGAGGTCTCGGGCTTGAGGTGCGGGCTCGAGGTGTAGTTGACGCCCTCGCCGTTGGAGTCGGTGTTCTGGAAGACCGGCGGGCGGAAGCCCGAGGCGTAGTTCACCTTCAGGTGGAAGTCGGGCAGGAACTGGAACACGGCCGCGCCCGACGCCAGGTTCTGCAGGCCGTACGTCCGCTTTCCCGCGGGCGCCGCCTGCGCGCGGTAGCCCGCCTCCAGCATCAGCTTGTCGTAGGGCTTGAACTGGAGGTCGACGTAACCGGCGGTCACCACGCGGTCCGAGTTGAAGACGAACGCGATGGGGCACTGCGAGGCCAGCCCTTCGGGCGTGGCCGCGCCGACCGGGTAGTCGCGCGGGTCGCGGACGGGGCCCACCTTGCCCATGTTGCCCTTGGCCAGCGTCGCGTCGGTCCATGGGCACGCCAGCGGGAGCCCCTGGGGCCACGGGGACGTGAAGTAGGTGTCGCCGTCCCGGACCGACTCGCGGAAGCCCTCGGCGCCGAAGAGGAGCCTCAGGTTGTTGCGGATCTTGAGGTCCAGGTCGACCGTGCCGCCCATGCGCTCGACGCGCGGGTCGGTGGCGAACATGAGGCCGCCTTGCAGCAGCGGCAGCCAGGCCGGCAGGATCTGCGTCGGGCCGAACGAGCGCTTGAAGTTCGTGTAGTAGCCCTTGACGTCGACGCCCAGCCGATCCTTGGCCAGCGTGTCCTTGTATCGCGCGTAGGCCAGCGTGTCCCACAGGTTCCAGGCGCTCTTGCGGGTGAGCCCGTACGGGTCGCGGCAGATGTGCTCCTGCGCCTGCAGGGGGTTCGCGGGATCGTTGCAGTAGCCGCCGGGCGCCATGGCCGCGCCCACCTGGGTGGCGTCCCACCGCCGCCCGTCGCCGGTCTGGACGTAGCCGCCGCCGAAGTGGAGCGGCCGGTACAGGCGGCCCCAGGGGGCGGTGTACCCGACGCTGAAGGGACCGTAGGTGACCTTGCCATCCACGTTGAGCATGAAGCTCTGCGGCGTGTTGGAGAGCCCGGGGGCCCCGTAGAGCGTGGGCCCGAGGGGCTGCGGCGACGGGCTGTGGTTCATCATCTGGTCGTGGGCGAACTGCGGGCCCTGGTAGGTCTGGAAGCTGACGTGCTGAATCACCGCGAGCTTGCCCCAGGCCTTGCCGTAGATGCCATAGACCTTGAAGTCGTTGGAGTCGCCGCAGGGGGTCAGAGACGACTGGCTGCAGAACCCCCCGCCGTAGCCCGCGCTCGCCTCGAAGCCGTTCACGTCGGACGCGTCGCGCGTGAGGATCGAGATGATGCCCATGAACGAGTTGGCGCCCCAGAGCACGCCGCCGGGGCCGGTGACCACCTCGACGCGCTTGATCATCTCCAGCGGCACCGCCTGCCCGATGGTCATGACGTTGATCGCGGGATCCATCAGGCTGATGCCGTCGCGCAGCAGGAGCTGCGACTGGGCGGCGCCGCGGGTGAGCATGACGTCGGTGGAGCGGAAGATCAGGCTGCCGTTCTGCCAGCCGGGCACGAAGGTCAGCGTCTCGTTGAGGGTGCGGAAGCCGCGACGCTGGATCTCATCGCGCGAGATGACCGTGAGGATGCCGGGCGCCTCCTGGATCGTGGTGACGGCCTTGGCCGCACCGAGCACGATGTTCTCGAGGTCGATCTTCTGCTCCACCCCCAGGGCCGCCTCGGGCGCTTCCAGCACGAGGTCGGGCTTCTCACCGGAGGAGGTCTGCGCCGCCGCGAGCGGCGGGAAGATCCCCACGAGGAGCGCCATCAAGCCGGCGCGGAGCATGTTCGGACAAGGTGTCGCGAGACCTCTCATCGTCGCCTCCCGAGTCCAGCGGTCCTACAGCTTCTGGTTGAAGAACTGCAGGAACACCAGGCCCGGCACCGAGGCGCCGAGGCGCGACTCCCAGTCGATGGCCTCCGGTGGATCGGAGTCCGGCACGTTGCCGCCGGTGGCCGAGTGCGGCCCGAGGCTCTCCTTGACGAACAGCACGCCGCCGACGTCGGTGGTGAGGCTCACGCCGGAGCCGCTCCCCTGCACCAGCGTGCTGCGGTCGTCGGTCAGGAAGTAGAGCGTGGTGATGTCGATCGCCGAGGGGGAGCGGTTCGGGAGCACGCCCGGGACGAACGTGCGGTTCTTGGCGAGGTCGGCCTGCGCCTCGTCGAGGTAGTGCCACATCGTGAGGAAGATGCCTTGCGCGACGCTGCCCGGGGCCGTGGCCTCCCACGCGTCGGTCTGGGCCTTGCTCACGGCGTAGATGTCGAACTCCTCCACCGTGCCGGGCTGGCCCGCGGCGGTGATACCCGCGCCGTTCACGCCGTGGCCGCCCCAGTCGCGATCACCCACGGGATCGCCGCCGCCCTTGTTCATGAGGCCGATCGCGATGTAGCTCCCGGTCGCCTTGATCCGACGGGGCGGGGCGGCCTGGTCCTCGAAGAGCAGGTACGTCCCATCGGCGTTCGCGTAGAACGGCCCGGCGATGGCCTGGGTCGTGTCGAAGCACGGCGTCGCGCTGCACAGCAGCACGACGAACGGGTCGAACACCCAGATCTCCACGGAGTCATCCGTGATGAGGGTGTCCTTGCTGAAGGGGCTCTTCCCCTGGTTGTCGAAATCCCGCAGCCAGCCGTTGACGCAGATCTCGTCCGCGGCGATGGCGGGGCACGGCGGCGGCGGCGGCAGGCTGCCGGTCACGCGCCCCATGCAGACCCCGCCGTCGTCGACGTAGGCGGTGTCGGGGTCGCACGTGTACTGGTCGGGCACACAGAGGAGGGTGCTCGGCTCCAGGTGCGTGCCGACGCCGCACTCCCTGCCGCCGATGTCCACGGCCACGCAGTCGCCGTTCTTCTCGACCGTGCCCTGGCCGCACTCACGGGTGGAGCAGGCAGGGCCCTGCAGCGCCATCACGGCCCCTGCGAGAACCAAGAGAGCGATTCGCGAACGAGTCATGGTGTCTCCTTCCCTGCGCCGCTGTCTCAGAACTGCACGGGGTCGTCGTCGAGGCTGTAGTACACCGAGGCGGTGCCGTAGATGATCCGCCGGTCGTTCCTCATCTCGACTCGGTAGAGGCCACGCATCACGTCGCGCGCCTCGCCCGACGTGAGCACCGCTCCACGGTGCTCGGGATCGACGACGAGATCGCCCGTCGCGGGGTCGATGAAATCGTCCTCCGCGGTGACGAAGAGCCCGATGAGGTTCTTCAGGTCGTAGGGCGGGCTCACCTCGATGCCGCCGAGCATGCCGTGCGAGTAGGGGTCCTGCGTCTCGGCCTCCTCGCCGAGCATGCCGTAGAAGATGCCGTTCCGCGGGTCGGTCATCGCGTCGGGGTTGCCGACGAAGTACTTCTTCCGATCCCTGCGGCAGGCCTCGTCGGCGCAGTCGTCGCCGGCGAAGAAGGCCGTGCACTTGGCGAGCCGCTCGGCGTTGTTGGCCTCCCACGACGCGCGGTCGGTGCCGATGTCGATGCTCTCGGGCACGTCGGGCCGGGCGGCGTACGAGGTGAGCGCGATGAGCGAGTTCAGCGCCAGGGCGACGGTGCGCGTCTGGACGCGCGCGCGGTCGAGGTACTCCGGAGAGTCGTCGGCCCAGCCGAGCGCATCCTGGAGCGCCTGGAGCTCCGACGGCTTGTAGAAGATACGCTCGCCGGTGTCCCTCTCGATCATGCAGGGGTCGACCGAGAGGTACTCGGCCGGGTCAGCGTCCGGCGTCGGGAGCGGATCGCGCCGGTGCCGGCCGAGCACCGACTGGGCCGTGAAGCCGTCGGGGAGCAGACGCACCGCCACGTCGGGAACGAGCTCTCCCGACTGCTCGTCGACCTGTCCGAGGGTCGCCCACAGCTCGTAGTGACGCTTCGGATTGTCGGCGTCCGCAGATGTGAGCCCCGCCTGGAGGGCCGGGATGCCCACCAGCGTCATCTCGATTCGGGACCCGTGGTTGGACTCGATGCAGCCGACCAGCGCACTGCAGGCGGCTGCCAGCACGAACGACCGCCACATGAATGGACCTCCCCGCTAGCCCCACACTACGTGCAATTGTCGTAAGCCTGGAGACCGGTACGTAAGGTTCCAAGCGGTCATGGTATTCGGTAGCTCCACTCGGTGTCAACTCTCCTGTTGATTGAGCTATTCGCGCTGCCCCGTTTTCGCGCGCCAGCGACGCAAGCGATCGATATTGCAGAGGCGAGGCGCTTACAAGTTGCCGGAATTGACCAGGCACCTATGGCACTCAACCCCCTCGGAGAGGCTGATTCTTGGGGT
>JACRCY010000396.1 GCA_016218785.1 Deltaproteobacteria bacterium | reverse complement strand
CGCTTACAAGTTGCCGGAATTGACCAGGCACCTATGGCACTCAACCCCCTCGGAGAGGCTGATTCTTGGGGTGAGAAAGTCACTGCGCGAACAGTTACCCCATGACTCTTCATCCCTTGGCCACAGCGCGAATAGCTCAATACTCATTACATGTGGCGCAGGTTGACGGCACCCGGGGCCGAAGCTAGGCTCACTTCGGGTGGGAGCAAGGATCACGGGTACTTGAACACCACAGTCTTCCTCGTCCGACACGGCGAGACCGACTGGACCCGGGAGCGGCGCCTCCTGGGCCAGCGCGATCTGGGGCTCAACGCCGACGGGCTCAACCAGGCCCACGCCACCGCCATGGCCCTCAAGGCCATCGAGATCACCGAGGTGATCTCGTCGCCGCTGCTGCGCGCAGTGCAAACCGCCGAGGTGATCGGGGGCGTCTGCGACATGGAGGTGGCGCGCGATCCGCGCCTCATCGAGATGGCGCTCGGCCGCTGGGAGGGCATGCCCTACGATGCAGCGCTCGTCGATCCCGGCTACCAGACGTTCATGGACGACCCCGAGGAGTCGCCGGTGCCCGGGGGCGAGCGGCTGAGCGACGTGCGCGACCGCGCCGCGGCCGCGGTCCACCAGGCCCTCGCCGACAACCCCTCCCGCTCGAACGTCATCGTCGTGACCCACGCGTCGGTCATCCGCGTGCTGCTCACGCATTACCTCGGCCTGGGTCTCGCGAGCTTCCACCGGCTGCGCGTAAGCCACGGCTCCCTCTCCGTCCTCCGCTTCGCCGACGATCGCGAGCTGCCGCGGATCCTCGCCGTGAATCACTCCCCTACCTGGCATCTAGCTGACGAGTAGAGCCTGCCGAGCGGGCTTGAGCCAGCTCAGCGTGCAGGCGTCGGGTGTGGTTCCGCAGACTCGGACCGCCTCGGGAGCGGGTGCCGGTTTGTTCGCCCCGCAACTGTGATGGATGTGCAGTTGGTGCCCGAACAAGTTCTGGTTCGGCCCGCAACCGTACAAGGATCGCAGTTCATACCCGAACAAGCCGGCGGGTTTCCGGCGCACCGCCCGGGGAGCCAGCCATGCTGGCTCCTCGCAGCCTCGCGCCGGGCCCGACTCAGCGGGTCTGCACCCGCAGGCGCCCCTGTCGTTGACGCGCCCACGGGGCACGTGCTACCAACGTGCGGCGGTTTCTGGGGCCGCGCAGCACGAGCACGCCTCGCGACGGGCCCCGCACGGCGAGGGAGCCATGGAGCTCAAGTACTGGGCGGCAACGGACGTGGGTCGCATGCGCGACCACAACGAGGACAGCTTCCTCATCGACCGCCAGCTGAACCTGTTCGTCGTGTGCGATGGCATGGGCGGCCATGCCGCCGGCGAAATCGCCTCCACCCTCGCCATCCACGAGGTGCGCCAGGCGGTGCGCCAGAACACCGACGTCGTCGAGCGGTTCACCGCGAAGGATCCCAACGCCCGCCCCGACGAGATCCTGACGATCCTCGAGCACTCCATCCGGTCGGCGTGCTCGGCCATCTACCGGCGCGCCCAGGCCGAGCCCGAGAAGCGCGGCATGGGCACGACCTGCTCGGTGCTCCTCATCGCGGGCGAGCGGGGCTTCCTCGCCCACGTCGGTGACTCGCGCATCTACCTGCTGCGCCAGAACAAGGTCCACCAGATCACCGACGACCACTCGCTCATCAACGAGCTGATCAAGCGGGGCAAGGTCACCAAGGACACGATCGACACCTCGCCCTACAAGAACTACAAGAACGCGGTGACCCGCGCGGTGGGCGTCTACGAGAACGTCGACGTCGACACGCTCGACTTCGACGTCCTGCCGGGCGACGACTACCTCCTCTGCACCGACGGGCTCCACCACTATCTGAAGGAGCCCGAGATCCCGGGGCTGCTCCGCGCCGACAACGTCACGGACGTGCCCAAGCGCCTGGTCCAGCTCGCCAACGACGGCGGGGGCCACGACAACATCACGGCGGTCGTCGTGCACGTCGAGGCGGAGCCCTCGGCGGTCGCCGACACCCGCATCGAAGAGCTGGGGCGCAAGGTCGACGTGCTCAAGGGCATGCCCCTCTTCAAGCACCTCACCTACAAGGAGATCATGCGGATCCTCAACGCCACCGAGGTCCGCGACTACAGCCCCGGCGACGTGCTCATGACGGAGGGGGAGCCCGGCAACGAGCTGATGCTCATCCTCGACGGCACGGTGAAGCTCCACAAGCAAGGCAGCTTCATCACCAACCTGACGGCCGGGCAGCACCTCGGCGAGATGGCGCTGGTGGACCGCTCGCCGCGGTCGGCGTCGGCCACCGCCGAGGCGCGCACGCGCGTCATCGTGCTGCGGCGCCCCGACTTCATCTCGATCATCCGCAAGGAGGCGCCGCTGGCGGTCAAGCTGCTGTGGAGCTTCGTGCAGGTGCTGAACGAGCGCCTGCGCAAGACCACCGCGGACCTGTCGGGCGCGCGCGCCGAGGCCGCGGCCGTGGACCTCTCCGACGAGGTGGCCTTCGAGGACGAGTAGCGCAGCTACAGGTCGAGCACGATCCGCACGCGGCGCGACAGCTCCTCCATGAGCGTCGGCGGCAGTCCGCCGATCTCCTTGTGGAACGACTCATTCGCCACGGCGATGACCTGCCCGACCAGCACGTCGCTCTCGCGCTCGATGCCGCCGACGCCCCGTCCGAGCCGTAGCCTGAGGAGCCCGGCGTCCTCGACCAACTGCGTGGTGGTGGGGACGACGACGGTGGACGGGTAGCCGGCCTCGGACACGAGGTCGGACTGGAGCACCACGGCCGGCCCCCGCGCCCAAGCCCGCCTGCAGGTAGCGCGCCAGGCGCGCTTGGCGTGGGGGCCACGCGGCGCGCCCCTCAGGCCCCCGCGCCCAAGCCCGCCTGCAGGGAGCGCGCCAGGCGCGCGTGGCGGGGGGGCCCCGCGGCGCG